>NZ_AJQF01000450.1:0-27043 GCF_000261705.1 Bradyrhizobium genomosp. III
TTGGCGGCCAGAACGGTATCCCTTCGATCCCGCCGATGACAATCGGCTCGCACGAATTGAGCGAGGGACCAGGATTTTACTATCTGGTTCTCGCCATTCTGGTTCTGATCTACCTTCTGTCGCGCTTTTTGCTGCGGTCGCAGTTCGGTCTGGCACTGGCGGGATTGCGAGAGAATGAACAGCGCATCGCCTTCTTCGGCTACAATGTGCAGCATTTGAAGGCCATCATATTCGCAATCAGCGGCGCGATCGCAGGTGCTTCCGGCAGCCTCTATGCGTTTCACGAGGGCTTCGTCTGGACGAACATGCTGGGCGTGGTCATGTCTACCCAGGTCGTGCTCTACGTCTTGTTCGGCGGCTCCGGGACATTGATCGGTGCGGTCATCGGCACCGCGATTGTTGAGGGCCTCAGCTTCTGGCTCTCCGACAATTATCGCGATATCTGGCCGATCATTCTCGGCGTTTTGCTGTTGCTCGTCATTCTGTTCCGCCCCCTCGGCTTGATCAGCCTCGTGCTGGGCGAGCGGGAACGTGTAGGTCATTTCGGCCCGAGCCTGAAGGAGAAGCGCAATGCCGCTCCTTGAAGCCGCCGGCATCTCCAAGGTCTTTGGCAAACTCACCGCGCTGGACGGAGCGGCGCTCAGCGTCGGCGAGAGAGAGTTTCATGGCCTGATCGGGCCGAACGGCTCGGGCAAGAGCACGCTGATGAAGTGTCTTGCAGGTGCGCTAGTGCCGACGCGAGGCAAGGTGACATTCATCAATACTGACGTCACCTCGTTGACGCCGCCAGAGCGTGCGCGAGCGGGCATGAGCCTGAAATTCCAGATCACCGCCGTGCTACCGACCCTCACGCTATACGACAACATCCTGCTCGCGCTGCAGGCCCGGTCCTCACTGCTGGATCTGGCGTTCTCGCGCAGTCGGGGACGACTGCACGAGGAGGTCATGACGTTGCTCCTCCAGTTCCGGCTCGCCGATCGCGCGTTTGATGCTGCGGCGACCCTTTCTCACGGTCAGCAGCAATGGCTGGAGATCGCGATGGCGCTCGCATGCCGGCCGCGCCTTCTGCTCTTGGACGAGCCGACCGGTGGCATGAGCCTTGAGGAGCGCCGCGTCACGGGCGAGTTGCTGCAGCCGATCAAGCAGCATTGCTCGCTTGTCATCGTGGAGCACGACCTGGATTTCATCCGAGACATCTGCGACCGGCTAACCGTGCTCGATCAGGGCAAGGTTCTGGCGTCGGGGACGGTTGCCGAGATCCAGGCCAACAGAAGCGTCCAGGAGATCTATTTGCGCCGTGCCTGAATTCCTCAATCTCAAGCATCTCGACGCCGGCTACGGACGCAGCCAGGTGCTGTTCGGTGTCAATATGACCGTCCCACCGCGGGGCGGTGTGGCCGTCCTCGGCCGTAACGGCGCCGGAAAGAGCACGCTCATGAAGGCGATCGTGGGCGAACTGCCGGCATGGAGGGGCGGCGTGCAATTCAACGGCCAAGATATCGATCGCCGCCGAACCGAAGAGCGGGTGCGGGCCGGCATTGGATATGTGCCGCAAGAGCATTCAGTGTTCGGGCGCCTGTCGGTGCGCGACAATCTCGCCGTCGGATCGCTTTTGCACCGCGATAGATCGGCAGTGGACCGGGTCATGATGATGTTTCCAAAACTCGGCCAGCGTCTGGATCAGCCGGCCGGAACGTTGTCCGGTGGCGAGCGCAAGATGCTCGCAATCGCCCGCGCGATGCTCGGAAACCCCAAACTCCTCCTGCTGGATGAGCCGACCGAGGGTGTCTGGATCGGCGTCATCGAGGAGATCACCGAGCGCTTGATCGAACTAGCCAGAGAGATCGCGATCATCATCGTCGAGCAACATCTCGATCTCGCAATGCGCGTCGCGGAGCAGGCCTATGTGGTCGATCGCGGCCGTGTCGCGCTGTCGGGCCCGTCGCAACAGCTGCGCGACGACCCGCGGCTCTTGACGTATCTGGCGCCGTAGAGGCGTCCCGGCTGCCATCCCACGCCCGAAAGATGGCGCGTTGAAGTTCCTTGCGATGACTGAACAGAGAGGGACGATGTCCAAAACCATGAGCGATTTTGTGAATGCGTGCCAGGTCGTCGATGTCCATGAACATCACATGTCCGAGGTCGCACATAGCCGGGACGTGAATCTTTTGAAACTGTTCCAGCAGAGCTATGCGGCTTGGACAAGCCACGTCCTGCCATCCGAGCCCAAGGCGACTGGCGATATGTTATCTACCGCTACCGAGCCAACCACCTGGGAGGCCCTTGCTCCGTTCCTGGAGAGGAGCGGCTCAAATGCATTCGTTCGTAACCTCGCCGGCGGTGTCGCCGAGCTTTACGGCGTCGCCGAAACCGGAATCACGCGCGACAACTGGGAGGCAGTAGACGCTTTGGTGCGCTTGCGCCACAGGGAGGCGACATGGCCAAGTGAAGTCATTGGGCGCGCCGCCATCGGAAGGATCGTAACGGACCCTTTTCTCGATCCGTTGATGGATCCGCGGCCGGTCCTAGGGCAAAGTTACGATGCGGTCCTGCGGATCAATGCATTCGCCCTCGGCTGGCACCCGGAATCTCGCGATCACAATGGAAATTGCGGCCATACGTTGCTGCGGCGCCTCGGCATGGAGGTGAAAACCTTCGACGATTATTGCGACGCAATCCGGGAGCTCGTAGCCGGCTGCGCCCGGCGCAATCACGTTGCGCTCAAAAACGCGCTCGCCTATGACCGCGATCTAAGCTTTGACGAACCGAACGAGGACCTCGCTCGGCAGGCCTGGGGACAAAGGTCTCCATCCCCTGCGGCGCGCAAGGCTTTCTGTGACTTTGTCGTCGATTTGTTTTGTCAGCTCGCAGGCGAAGCCGGCCTGCCAGTCCAAACTCATCTTGGAACGGCAATCATAAGCGGCTCCCACCCGCTACGCATGACCGGGTTGATTGAGCGTCATCCTCGGACCCGTTTTCTGCTGATGCATTTGGCCTATCCCTGGAGCCGGGACTTGTTGGGAATGGCTTTTGTGTACCGCAATGTTTGGCTCGATTTGTGCTGGTCCTTCCTGTTGAGCCCGTCCCATTTCAAGCTGGCCCTGCACGAGGCTATTGAAGTCTTGCCGGATGAATCGCGAATGATGATCGGAGGAGATTGTCTTCACGTTGAGGAGACATTTGCCGCGATACAGGGCGCACGCCGGCTCATCGGCGAGGTTCTGAAAGAAAAAGTTGCGAGCGGCTACTTTCGCCCCCGAGACGCAGAGCGCTTGGCGGTCAGGATCCTTGGCGAGAACGCGAGGGAGCTTTTCAGACTGTCCTGATTGCTGCACTTCGTTCGCGATTTTAAAAAGTTGATCCGAAGAGCCGACTTGAAACCGAAAAATGACGGATAGCGTTCCGGTTACCGCGCCCCCCAGGAAAGAGCAGGGCGCGTGGATTAAGGCCATGAGCCAAGGGGAGGTCAGTTCCATGTTGAATGATCACCGGCAACTCAGCCGCCGCCGCTTTCTCGGCAATTTCGCCTTTGTGTCTGCGGCCATTGCGGCCGGCCCGGGCAGCTGGGTGATCCGTCCTGACTGGGCCAACGCCGCTGAAGGCCCGATCAGGATTGGCATTGCCACCGACCTTACGGGGGCACTCGGCTTTGCCGGGAATACCGACGCCAATGTCGCGCGCATGGTCGCGAGCGAGATCAACGAGAACGGTGGTCTCTTGGGGCGCCCGATCGACCTCCTGATCGAAGACACCGCGTCCAACGAGTCCGTCGCTGTTGGCAATGTCCGCAAGCTGATTCAACGAGACAAGGTCGACCTGGTACTCGGCGGCATTGCGAGCTCGATGCGCAACGCCATCAAGGACATCATCATCTCTCGTGGCAAGACGCTCTACATCTATCCACAGGCCTACGAAGGCAGGGAGTGCACGCCCTATCTGTTTTGCACCGGGCCGGTACCGGCGCAGAATTGCGACCGGTTCATTCCGTGGTTGATCAAGAACGGTGGCAGACGCTTCGCGCTGCCTGGATCAAACTACGTCTGGCCGCAAACAATCAATGCCTATGCGCGCAAGGTGATCGAGAGCAGCGGCGGGGAGGTGGTGTTCGAGGAGTACTACCCGCTTGACCAAATCGATTTTTCATCGACCGTGAGCCGCATCACGTCCAACAAGGTAGACGTGGTCTTCAACAGTGTTATCCCCCCGGGCGTCGGCTCGTTCTTCAAACAGCTTTATGAAGCGGGCTTTTCTAGGAATGGGGGACAGCTGGGCTGCGTCTACTATGACGAGAACACGCTCGAAATGAACCAGGCTCACGAGATCGAAGGCCTCGCCAGCAGCCTCGACTATTACAAGGCGCTCGCGGCGGAAGATCCGGTGAGCGCCAAAATTCAGTCGGCCTACGAAAAGCAGTTTCCGGGCAAGTTCCGGTTCTCAGCAGGAAGCGCCGCGACCGGCACGTATCGAGGACTGAAGCTGTGGGAAGCCGCAGTGAGGGAAGCCGGTACAATTGACCGCGAGGCTGTCGCTGCCGCGCTTGACCACGCCAAGATTGCGGAAGGGCCTGGCGGGCCGGCGGAGATGGTGCCGGGCAAGCGCCACTGCAGGATGAACATGTACATTGGCGTGGCAAAGGCCGGCCAATACGAGATCGTCGCCCGTAGCGCCGGCCCGGTCGAGCCGAAGGAGTGTTGAATGTCGCATGTTGCGCGGGCGAGCTTCGCCGGCGCCGCGTGCGAGCCAATCGCGGGGGGCTACTTCCCGCGATAATTCGGCGGCCTCTTGTCAAAGAAGGCGTTCATTCCCTCCTTCTGGTCAGCTGTGCTGAAAGCGTGACGTATCGCTTGCCGCTCGAACTCGAGCCCGGCGTCCAACGTGGTCTGAAAGGCGGCGAGAACGGCAGCTTTGGCAAGTTCAGCCGAGCGGGGAGGCTTTTGCGCTATCAGATCGGCTATTTCGAGCGCTCGCCTCTGCGCCCTGCCGCTTTCGACAACTTCCGCCACAAGGCCGGCCTGCATCGCACTCCGCGCCGTGATGGATTGGCCGCTCAGGATCATCAGCATGGCCAGTGATTTGCCAGCCACGCGTGTCAGCCTCTGCGTTGCGCCGTCGCCGGGCAATATTCCGATGTTGATCTCAGGCTGCCCAAATACCGCCCCTTCACCTGCTATCACGATATCCGCGAGCAGCGCCAATTCGTGGCCGCCGCCGAAGCAAATGCCCTCGACCGCGGCAATGAGAGGCTTGGGGAAATTGGCGACATCCCCCCAGGCAGAACGTCGGGCGGAATTGTCGATTGCCTCAAAGCCGCGCTCCCGCATCTCCTTGATGTCGGCTCCGGCAGAGAAGAACGCATCGCTGCCACAAAGCACGACACAGCGGACATCCTCATCGATTGCGGCACGGCGCAAGATGGCGCCAAGCTCCACGATCAACTGGTTGCTCAAGGCGTTTCGTTTTGATGTCCTATTCAGCGTCAATAGGCGCACGTGGGGCGCGACAGATGTCGAGAGGATGAGATCGGGCGTCTCGGACATGGAGCGGTTCTCCTGAAGGAATATGAGAACCACGCCTTAGACTGAAATCGATTTCTTCGCAACGAGGCATCCAAAAGCCTCTTCTTGGAAGAACCAGCCTCAGCGGCGCTGAGCCACCTTGCTCAACGCGGAGCCGACGGAGACCATGAGGCGGGCTTCACCCGTAAAAAACGGCTTGACTCCGCAGTTCCGAATTCTTACTAATCTTGAAATCGATTTCAGAACTCGATGTCGAAATGCCCGGTACTGCGGGAAACCAGAAGGATGCGGCCGGCGAGAGTGGGTCACATCTGAAGGATCTCATTGACGATGCGACGGGTCTTGTGACGCCGCGCTGTCCAACAAGAACATCAGCTTCTTCAGAAGCGCGCTTAGAGCAACAGGAGGAAGGCTGGCCATGGGAATGGCACGGAATCTCGCGCGCGCTTTATGCGAGTCGCCGCGCAAGTCGGAAGCAACGATGAAGGCGTCCTGCGCCATTAGGATCGTGCAATGGCCGCTCGTGAGGCGAGGCCCGCAATTACGTGAAGCCAGGCGGGCTTTCCGCCGGCATCCCGGGCAGCTGTTGCGCTTGCGCTTCCGCGGTCCGGCCTGCTCAAGGCCGCCGCTCTCGTAGACCCCCGCTCGCGGCGGGCGCAGTTGAGCCGACGAGCGGCTGCTCGTTCTCGCGCGACCCGCAAAATCATTAAGTCATCAATAGAGCCCGAGGACCCATGAACATCATTGCTCAGCCCAGCGCTGTACCCGTCCAGCTTGACAAGCAAACTGCCAACAAGCGAATGACCGCCGGCCTTGGAGGAGGGGTGGCGCTAGAGTGGTACGACTGGAATGTCTACGGCGTAATGGCGGCGTTTCTCTCGCCGCACTTCTTCCCTTCCGATGATCCCACCACCTCGCTGCTGGCGGGACTTGCCGTGTACGGCGCGGGCTTTTGCGCTCGACCGCTGGGCGCTGTTTTGCTGGGGCCGGTCGCAGATCGCATCAGCCACAAGCGCGTCATGCTGATCTCTGTCACGGCCATGGCGGTTTGCTCGCTTTTGATATCCTTGTTGCCCACCTACAAGGACCTCGGCGTCACGGCGGCCATAGCGCTGCTGATCATGCGGCTGATTCAGGGGGTTGCCACAGGCGCTGAAGCTGGTGTCGCCAACGCCATTGCAATTGAACTGGCGCCACCTGGTAAGGAGGGACGCTATCTCGGTCTGATTGGCGGCACATTCATCCAATTGGGAAGCCTTGGATCCAGCCTAGTTGCCTTCCTGGTGAGCGCCTCGGTCGCACCTGAAGCCATGCGCGAGTGGGCTTGGCGTATACCCTTTGCGGTCGGCGGCGTGCTGGGCCTTTTGATCATCTATCTGCGCACGACGGTGCCGGAAACCTTGATCAATCGAGCCATGCATCGGCAAGACGAGTCTTCGCGCATTCAGGAATCGACTGGCGGTGTGTGGAAAACGCTATGGAGCGTCCGCCTTTCGCTGCTCGCCGTCATCCTGGTGATCGGGTCGGTGCAGATCGCCAACTATGCCTGGAACACCGGTCTTCCCAACATGGCCAATACGGTCTTCAAGGAGGACAGCACGTATGTGTACGGGATCATGACCCTGATGGTCCTGATCTGGATGTCAACGGCGCCGTTTGTCGGCGCTTTCGCGGACAAGGTGCGACCCTCGCGCGCGTTCGCGCTGCTGCGCCTGTTGCTCATCCCATGCTTCTTCCTGACACTGCTCTATTCGGAAAAAGGCATCGTCACGTTCTTCTTTGTTACGGTGTTCGGCGGCGCGATCGTGGGCTTCAACATGGCCCTCTATAACTTCATCGCTACCACGCTGATGCCGCGCGCCGTGCGGACCACCGGAGTGGCTCTCGGCTATGCGCTCGGCGTCTCCTTGTTTGGCGGGACGTCACCCTATCTGCTGGTTTGGTTGCAACGCGAGCACATCGCCTGGATGTTTCCCGTCTACGGATCGTTGATCGCGCTCCTGAGCGTGCTGGTCTACCAGATCGCAAAGAAGCGCGGCTGCCTCTACATAGGTGAATGAACACGCTCTGCCCCTGCGCTTCGCCGTGCCCGCGACGGACGCAAGGCGTCCACGTTAGCTGCAAAACATAAGGGCTCGCGCGTATCTCTTCATGCTCGGCATGAGCATGGGGTCGGCGCAAGCGTCCTTGCGCGAGCAGTCATTCACAACAAACAAAGAATGCTTGCGAGGCACTGAGTTGCTGAAACTGGAGTCCGAAGCATGAAAACACCTTCATCGCCGCACTTCACGCCTGTGGACTTGAAGCGATATTTCAACGCCGAGCGCGCAAATGCCGGTGAAGGGTTCGCCGCCCGCCCGGGTGACACCGGCTGGATCGATTCACTTCGCGGGCTCCAGACCCATCGCGGCATGCCCTTTCTCTTCGGCAGCGAAATAGGGCCGGATGTGCTGGAGCTGCGCCCCGGCGCCCCTCCTGCCGTAATCGCGTTGCCGCCGACGATGGCGAGCTATGTGCTGTTCGTGCAAGTGGCGGCAGACCGCCCCAGTGCAAGCCCCGAGGGTTTCGGAGAGATCGGCCCGGCTACGCTGCCTGTAGAAGGCAATCCACTCGGCGACCGGGTGGCGACATACGGGCTCCGCTATGCCGACGGCAGCGAGACCGACGTGCCGGTGCTGCGCCGCTTCGCGATCCAGCAGAACCACATCTCCTGGAGTGCGAGTGCGTTCGCCGCCTTGCCGCTACGCGCGCCCATCGTACATGCAAGCACCGGCGAGGACTTTGTACTCGGCAGAGCGCCGGGGGCGAACTTCTTCCAGGGCGAGGCTCGCACCCAATCGGGACGCATGGATCGACAAGGTGAGAACGTGTGGCTTTACGCGCTCCCCAATCCTTATCCGGACAAGGAGCTTTCGGCGTTGAGCTTGCGCGCGGAACAGGAAATCTCGCTTGTGTTTGCGGTGACCACGACAGCGCTCACCCAGCACCCGCTGCGCCTCCAGGGCCGTCGCAAGCTGAAGGTGAGGCTGCCGCCGGGGTTCCATCTGAACAAGCTTGGCGAGCTCGATGTCGACGATCGGGGCCAGCAGATCGGCATGGACCTCGGCACGGTCATCTCGGCACGCGCAGTGCTCGAGTACTCCAGAGCGGATTGGCTGGGCGCCAAAGTTGATGTGCAGCCCGTGCGCTGCGGGAGCGAAGTCATCGTTGAGTACTCGGCGCATCCGGACGCAAGACTCTATCTGCGCTCCGACGATGGCCGCTTGCACATGTTCGAGCTTCGATCGTTGGAAGGTGGCGGTAACGCAAGCGCCTCGCTCAATGTGGCGACAGTCGAACCGGCCACAAGGCCGGTCAAGATCCGCATCATGGAAAAGGACAGTGGCGTGCGCGTTGCCGCGCGGTTGCATGTCCATGGTGCGCATGGGGAGTATCTGCCACCCAAGGGACATCACCGCAAGGTCAATACCGGCAGGTTCGAGGACTTCTCGGGCGAATTTGCCAATGGGCTGAACCAGTACGTCTACGTGGACGGCAGTTGCGAGGCGGACCTGCCGCTCGGGCCCGTGTTCGTAGAGATCTGCAGGGGTTTTGAGGTGCGCCCGTTGCGCACCATCGTCGACATCACTGCAAGCACGGACACTCTCACCTTTGAGCTCGATCGTGTGCTGCGCTGGCGCGAACAGGGATGGGTTAGCTCTGATACGCACGTCCATTTCCTAAGCCCGCAGACAGCGCTGCTTGAGGGCAAGGCGGAGGGTGTCAACGTGGTCAACTTGCTCGCCGCACAGTGGGGCGAGCTATTCACCAACGTCGCCGATTTCGACGGACGCACGACGTTCGGGGCAAAGGATTTCGGCGGCGACGGAGAATTCCTGGTTCGGGTCGGCACGGAGAACCGGATGCAGGTTCTGGGGCACATATCGCTGCTCGGCTATGAAGGTGAGATGATCAATCCGCTCTCTTGCGGCGGGTCCAACGAAGCTGCAATCGGCCATGTTCTGGAAGCGACCATGGCCGACTGGGCGGAGCGCTGCCGTCAGCAAGGGGGGCTGGTGGTAATGCCCCATGCGCCGAACCCGCAGGCGGAGCGTGCGGCCGACATTGTGCTCGGCCTTGTCGACGCCATCGAAATGATGTCGTTCAACCCGCGGACCGCGCAGCTCAGCGCATTTGGTCTCGCCGATTGGTATCGCTACCTCAACATCGGCTACCATCTGCCGCTGGTGGCGGGCTCCGACAAGATGGACGCGGCCGCGCTCCTCGGGGGCTCACGGACCTATGTGCGATTGGGCGAACGCGACTTCACGTATCGCAACTGGATGGATGCCGTACGCAGCGGGGACACGTTCATCACTGTCGGGCCTCTGGTTGAGATGACCGTTGAAGGACGTCGCCCTGGAGGCACGGTGTCCCTTCCCCGTTCAGGCGGCACCCTCACGATCGACTGGCGGATCGAATCGGTCAGCGTCCCGCCGGCGCGGGTGGAGCTCATATGTAACGGCACGGTCCTCGAGGAGGTTCGATGCGGAGGCTTGTCGTGCAAGGGGCAGCTCTCCCTGCCCATCAACGAGTCATGTTGGATCGCGCTGCGCGTTCGGGGCAGTGTCGCCGGACGCGAGGCCGACATTGCGGCGCACACCAGTGCGGTATATGTCAAAGTAGGCGGAATGCCCATCTTTGCCACCGCGGATGCAGTGTCGGTCCTTGCTCAAATCGAGGGATCGATCGCCTATATGGACACGCTCGCTCCCAAGTCCGACGAAGCGCGACACTCGCGGCTGCGAGCTGCCCTGGAACTTGCGCATCATCGCCTGCATCATAGATTGCACGAACTGGGCGCCAGCCACCACCATGCGCCCGTTCACTCCGTTCACGTTGAACGCGAGCATTGAGAAGTCTCTTGTGCCATTGACGATCGCGCAGGCGGCGCATCGCATGCTCAGCCACCTCTACTTACGGGCGAATAATGATAAGGGGCGAGCAGCTTGCGTCATCGGGTCCTGGGATGCGGACGCCAGCCTCCGGTTCTGAAATAGTTATCAGGACCGTGGCCCGGTCAATGATCTCGACTGCGCCCGCGACGGGCGGGACGGACGCTGGACCGCGGCGGGGCGCTCGATGAGCGCATGACCAGCCGGTACGGCAACACGACACTTCTCGGGACAGGACTTCCGGCAATGGCATTGATGAGATAATCGGCGGCTCCCCGGCCGATTTCTGCTGCCGGAACGCTGACTGTTGTGAGCGGCGGGTCCATTTGCGCCGCCAGCTCCACATCGTCAAATCCTGTGATGGAAAGCGTAGCCGGTACGGCCAGCCCCATCTTGCGAGCCTCTGCCATTGCACCGATGGCAAGCGTGTCGGTGGTGCAGATGACTGCTGTCGTGTCCGGATGATCGGTGAGGAGCTGACGAAGGGCGCTACGGCCCTGGGCAAGCGAATAATCGGCCTTGACGACCTGGCTCGGCTTGAGCGGGAGACCGGCGTCCGACAGCGCGCGCTGAATTCCCTCGAGCCTGGCGCGGGATCTGTCGTTGGACGCGGCGACAACGTTGGCAATCGCGCCAAAACGGACGTGTCCAAGCCTTAGCAGATACTCCGTCATCTCGCGGGTGGCGCTTTCGTTGTCGATTCCGATCGCGGGGATGCCGCCGCCGGCCTTGGCAACATAGGTGGTGATGACGGGTACGCCTGCCTGTTCGATCAGGCTCCTCAGCTCCCGTCCGTGGGAAGCTCCGACCAGCACGATTCCATCGATGCCGCGTTCAATGAGACTTTGCAGTTCCTGAAATTCACGCCGCTGGTCATATTGCGAATTCGCAATGAACAGCGTGTAGCCGCTTTCGCTGAGGCGGTTCTGGAGGGCTTCCACGCCTTCTGCAAAGATACCGAGCGCCAGTGTCGGAACGATGACGCCGACGGTCCGCATGCGTCCCGATTTCAATGCTCTGGCTGCGCTATCGCGCGTGTAGGCGAGGTCATTGATATGCCGCATGACCCTGTCGCGAAGCTCCGGCCGTACGATATCGGGGTGATTGAGAACCCGCGACACCGTCGCCGGCGACACATTCGCCTTCCGGGCAACGTCCTCGATCTTCACGCGCGGCTGCTGCCGGCCTTTGGGCGCGATTACAGGTTTCTTGTCCATTTGCGTTGGTCAACCAGGAGAAGGAGAGGGTCTCCCCTCAAAAGGGTTAAACCATCACGAGCGCTACCTTCTCAAGCCCTGTATGCGGGCCATCGGCGCTATTTTCTGCCCCTCTCATGCACAGATGGAGCGGGATGAAGCGAATCTCATTCGAAAGTTGGTAGATTCGCTTGACTCCGCTTCTCGCACAGCCTAAGTCTGAAATCGATTTCAGAAATCGAGAGCCAGCACCTCGATTTCAGGTAAAACCGAAAGCAAGGATGTATGGTCGATCTTTTGAAGGGCATTCGAGTCCTCAGCCTCAATCACTTTCTGATGGGTCCGGTCGGCGTGCAGTTTCTCGCCGACCTCGGTGCGGACGTGATCGCCGTGGAACCGCCCGGGGGGGCCTTTCAGAGGAAATGGGGCGGGGCGGACAAGCGGGTTGACGGCCAATCAATGTTGCTTCTGACGGGAAACCGCAACAAGCGCAGCCTCACGCTCGATCTGAAAAAACCCGAAGCCGTGGTCATCGCCAGGCAACTGATCGCCAAATCGGATGTGATCGCAGAGAACTTCCGCCCGGGTGTGCTCGACAAGCTTGGTCTCGGCTACGAGGATGCAAAGAAGATCAATCCGCAGATCATCTATGCCGCTGCCTCCGGCTACGGTCCTGACGGGCCCTATGTCGATCGCCCAGGCCAGGATCTCTTGATCCAGGCGCTATCAGGACTTGCGATGATCACCGGAAGTCGCGAGCAGGGGCCGCGGGCTGTCGGCGTTTCCGCCATCGATCATCACGGCGCCGCCTTGTTTGCGGCGGGGATCCTGGCTGCCTTGGTGCGGAAGGCGCGGACGGGGCAGGGCTGCCGCGTCGATGTTAGCCTGCTGTCGGCTGCGCTCGACCTGCAGATGGAATCTTTTACCTGCTACCTGAACGGCCAAAGGCCTGACGACGTCCGTCAGCCGGGCCCGGTGGCCGGCTGGTACTACGGTGCGCCTTACGGCATCTATGCGACACGCGATGGGCACATTGCGATCTCTTTGGGATCGCTGGAGGCGCTCTCAGGCGCGCTTGGCCTTCCGGCCGACCAGCGAATTCCTGACGAGGAGGCGTATCGCCGGCGGGACGAGGCCTCAGCCATGATTGCTGCCAACATCGCCAAACGCTCAACCATGGAATGCATCGTCCTGTTCGAGGCGCGTGGAATTTGGCACGCTGCGGTGAACGATTATGCCGACGTCGTTGCGGATCCGCAGATCGCGCATAACAAAAATTTTCAGGTCGTGACCGGCGCGACCGGAGCTCCCATCACCCTTGTCAGCCATCCCGTGCGCTACGACGGCGAGCAGCCGGACGTGCGTTTGCCGCCGCAAAAGCTCGGTGCGCAAACGGAAGAGATTCTGAAAGAGCTGGGCTATGACGCTAGGAAATTGAAGCATCTTTATGAAACCGGCGCCATCGGCGCTGCGGACTCGCATCACTAACGAACAACGAGGATTGTCGAAAGCAGCACGCTTACGTCGGAGGGTCATCGTGATTGGCATAAACTTGCACGCGGCTTTCCCTGCGGTGCTGCTGACGAGGCTTGCTACTCCGCAGAGATGCAGCCAAGCACGATTGGAAGTCTCGTGAACACCAACCGTTCGCGCCAGTCCAGGATCTGTTGGTAAAGAGCTTTAAGTTGCCGCCAGGGCAAAGCCGCGCGGCGAGTATTATGTTGGACCAGAAGCCATGTCGGAAAGCCAATATCTGCCCGCGCGCGAGCGTATGCTGAAGCGCATTGCCGAGACTCGGGACACCGCACGCTCGGGCTTGCCACACTGGGCGAGTGCCGCCGACGGAAAATGGACGTTTACCCCCGATGGTGATTGGACCGGCGGGGCATTTGTCGGTGAGCTTTGGCTCGCGCACCTCGCTGATCGCAGCCAGTTCCCAATCGAAGACGCGCGTGCTGCGCTAAGCCGAATGTTGCCGCGTGCCGAGCGGCTTACGGCCTTCAAGGGCTTCGGCTTCTATCATGCCGGCGCCCTCGGCAGCATCCTGTTCAAGGAAGAAAACGCCCGCGCGGTGGCTCTGACAGCAGCAAGATCGCTTCGTGATATGTTCGATCCACACCTCGGACTGATACCGTTGGGCAGGGATGCCGAGGAGGCGAGCGCAGTGGGAGCTTCCGAGAGCAGCATCGACTCGCTCCAGGCGACAGGCCTGCTCTATTGGGCCGCGGACGAGCTTTCCGATGCCCGGATGGAGGAGGTCGCCAATGCACATATGCGGCGCGTCCTGGAGATCCATGTGCGGCAGGACAATTCAGTTATCCAGTCTTCCACCCTTGATCACACCGGTAAGGTGCTCAGAACGCACACGCACAAGGGATATAGCGATATCAGCACCTGGGGCCGGGCGCAGGGATGGGCGATGCTCTACACCGCTCACGCCGCCATGGTCCGCCCCGACGAACCGCTATGGCGCGACTACGCCGTCCGCCTTCTTGACTGGTGGATCGACCATGTCCCCGCGGATCTCATTGCCTTCTGGGATTTCGACGATCCGGCGATCCCCAACACCAGCAGGGATACTGCGGCCACTGCTATCGCTGCCGCCGCGGCGCTGCGCCTCGCATCCGCACTTGGTCCTGAGGGGGGCGCCAAATATAGATTATTTGCGGAGCGCACAGTTACTCAACTGAGCTCGAAATACCTGACACCGACTGCTCCCGATGACCCGCGCCCGCCTGGAATGCTCACCGGCGGCTGCTTCACCCGAAAGGCGATCGTGCGCGATATCGATGCGGCCCAGAACGTCGAGCTGATTTTCGGAAGCTACTTCCTGTTTGAATGCCTTGCCATCCTGACGGATCTGGTGCCGCCTGGCTGGATCTAGAGGCGCGAAAGGCTTCCAACGCGAACAAAGCCTCCAACCAATCTTGTTTGTGACGCCACGCCAGTCAATCTGTCCAAACAGTCCGACGGCATCGGCTCCACTCCTTGGATATTCGCGATGGGCTGATCGAGTTAGACAGCAACTGACTGCCTCCTGTCTGGAATCCTCTACATGAGAAATGCGAAACCCCCCATCTATCGCGGCTTGTTCCCGGTCGCTCCGACGCCGTTTACGGAATCTGGAGATCTCGATCTCGAAGGGCAGCGGCGCGTGCTCGATTGCATGATCGACCAAGGCGTGGACGGGATCTGCATTCTGGCCAACTATTCCGAGCAGTTCCTGCTGTCTGATCAGGAACGTGACCTTCTGGTCGATCTCTGCCTCTCGCATGTCGCGGGCCGCAAGCCCGTCATGGTGACCTGCAGCCATTTCAGCACGCAGATTGCGGTGCAACGCGCCCGCTATGCGGCCGAACGTGGCGCAAGCCTCCTCATGCTGATGCCGCCTTATCATGGTCCAAGCCTCAAGGCGGATGAAGGCGCCATGATCGGGCATTTCGGCCGGGTCGCGGACGCCGCCGGGATTCCAATTATGGTCCAGGACGCGCCGCTCTCCGGCGTTACATTGACGGTCCCGTTTCTCGTCCGGCTCGCTTGCGAGGTGCCGCTCGCCAGATATTTCAAGATCGAGGTGCCGTTTGCGGCTGCCAAGCTCCGCAGTCTGATCGAGCTCGGCGGTGAGGTCATCATTGGTCCTTTTGACGGGGAGGAAGCCATCACCATGATGGCGGACCTCGATGCCGGTGCGAGCGGAACAATGTCGAGCGCGCTGTTGCCCGATTTGCTCCGCCCCGTGCTCGATCATCACAAAGGGGGCAGCAGGCAGGAAGCCGCTCTTGCATATGCAAGGGTGCTGCCGCTCATCAATTTCGAAAACCGCCAGTGCGGCCTGCGCGCCACCAAGAGCGTAATGGCTGAAGGCGGCGTGATCAAATGCGAAGCCGTGCGGCATCCGCTCGAGCAGATCCATCCGGCGACGAGAGCTGGATTGATCGAGCTTGCGCGTGAGCTCAACCCGCTGTCTCTTCGCTGGGGACATTGAGATGCGGGCATGATGCGCCGAGAACAAGCCACGCAGGCAGAACCTGTGTACCCCAAGATCAGGATGTTCATTGCCGGCGAGTGGACGGAAGGGGGTTCGGATCGCTCGGAAAAAATCCTCAATCCCGCAACCGGCCAGCCGATTGGCGAAACTCCTTATGCGTCTCGTGGCGATCTCGATCGTGCGATCATGGCCGCTCAGGAGGGATTTGAGATTTGGCGAAAGGTTTCGGCCTTTGACCGATACAGGACGATGCGCAAGGCCGCCGATCTCATACGCTCGCGCGCAGCCGGCATCGCATTGATCATGACGCTCGAACAGGGTAAGCCGCTCACCGAGTCGAGTGCTGAATCGCTCCTTGCTGCCGATATCATCGACTGGCTCTCCGAAGAAGGGCGGCGCGCCTATGGACGGATCGTCCCGGCGCGCTTTGGCAATGTTGTCCAGCTCGTGACCAAGGAGCCGGTCGGGCCGGTTGCCGCATTTACGCCCTGGAATTTTCCGATCAACCAGGCCGTGCGGAAGATCTCCGCCAGCCTTGCAGCCGGCTGCTCCATCATCGTCAAGGGACCTGAAGAGACGCCAGCGAGGTGCATGGCGCTGGTGCGCAGTTTCGCGGATGCTGGCTTGCCTGCGGGCGTGATCAATCTCGTCTTCGGGGTGCCATCCGAAGTTTCAGATTATCTCATACGCCATCCTATCATCCGGAAAGTCTCCTTCACCGGTTCGACCGTGGTCGGAAAGCATCTCGCAGCCCTTGCCGGCGCCCATATGAAGCGCACCACCATGGAGCTCGGCGGGCACGCGCCTGCCATCGTTTTCCCGGATGCCGACGTCGAGAAAGCCGCAAGAATCTTGTCGGCGAACAAGTTCCGCAATGCGGGCCAAGTCTGCGTCTCGCCGACGCGGTTTCTGGTGCATGACAGTATCTATGAAGATTTCGTCAAGAGGTTCGTTGCCGAGGCCAGCGCGATCAAGGTTGGCAATGGCCTTGAAAGAGATAGCCGGATGGGGCCGCTCGCCAATTCGCGCCGGGTCGATGCAATGGAGACCCTCGTCGCGGACGCTCTCGATTGCGGCGCCCAGTTGCGCATCGGCGGCAAGCGTATCGGCAATACGGGGTACTTCTTCGAGCCGACGGTCCTGACCGATGTTCCACCTCAAGCGCGCATCATGAATGAAGAGCCGTTCGGCCCTGTCGCGCCGATTGCGCGGTTTAAAACCTATGACGAGGTTGTGGCGGAGGCCAATCGACTGCCTTACGGGCTCGCCGCCTACGCCTACACGCGATCCGCCGCAACGATGGCCGCGATCGGGGCCGATCTCCAATGCGGGATGGTATCGATCAATCATCATGGCCTTGGGCTTCCCGAAGTGCCCTTCGGAGGAACGAAGGAGTCAGGCTTCGGTTCGGAAGGTGGCCTCGAGGCAATCGAGGGCTATCTCGACACCAAATTCGTGAGCCAGGCGAGCTAGAACCGGAATACCAGATACCAAACCGGAGCAGAACGACTTCGTTAGTGCCGCCGGATCGCTTCAAGCGCTCCGCCCTTCTCCGCTGGCAGACCGGTACGTCTGCCTCTCCCCAGACTTGAGCCGCTGTCGGAGAAATCCGGCAGCGGTCCTTTTCTTTGCTGGACCGACACCTTCTTGTTCTTTCAGGCGAGAGCAGAAATGAGATACGTTGTCCGCAGATCAGCGCGGACGGATAACAGCTGCGTGTGCCAAAGCCCTCAAGTATCCGCGCCAATGATGAGGCCGCGAGCACCACGAATATTGGTGCGGTCCAGCATGACCATCGCCTGGAATTTCTCGGCGATGACCATCTCACGCGCAGAAGCGCGCAGATGCGAGCAGGAAGATCGTGGAGAACCGACAGGTCCATGTCCAGTAGACCCGATTCGACCGCATCACCAAAGGCGAAATCGATAATGATTCGGGCCTTGGCAGTATCGACCAACGCGTCGGTGATGCGCAGGCCGCCATACTCAGTTTCCTCGCGAATGCGATTGACCTTGACGCTGTTTGGATCGAACTCCACCCCATCGTATAAGAAACGCCGCTGACTTCTTTGAAGATGCGGACCATCTCGTCCTAGTCATCGCTCTCGATGCCCAGGAAGTCGAGGGGCACCAGGGACTCGTGGAAAAATGGCCCGCTTGGAACCACACCAAGCGTCTACGATCGGGCCAAATGTGGGAGGGTCAGTTCACCTTTGCCTGCGACAACTGAGAGGTTGAGTTCCTGCGCGGCAGCATCCAGGACCGGCACGGAAACGGCACTCTCGCGCGCTAGGCGCACAGCACACTCGATGTCCTTTGCAGCATTTGCAATCGAGATTGCCAGTGCATCTGGTTTCTCTCCCAACAAAAAGGCGGCGAAGGCTTGGAATATTCCACTGTTCGTAGAGCCCCGACTGACCAAAGAGCGCAGTGTCACAAGATCTATCTGAAGACTATCCGCGAATTGGCAGACCTCAGCGGCGACCGCAGCGATGCCCATAGTCATGCTGTTGTAAACAAGCTTGAGCTTGTGGCCGTGTCCGACATCTCCAACATGCATAACGGTCTCGCAAAACGCAGCAAGAATGCGTTCAGCAACGGGAAAGAGTGTTGCATCCGATCCAACCATCGCATTGAGAAGGCCGAGCTCTGCTTGCTCGGGGCTTCGTGTTACTGGAGCATCAATGAAGCTAAGACCTCGTCTTTCCGCCGTTTTGGCCAATGCAATGGTCGATGCGGGATACGAGGTCGTACAATCAATTATCAAACCTCCTCGGCACATGTTAACAAACAGTCCATCGTGATCGAGGCACACCGTCTCAACTTCGCGGCTGGACGGTAATGACAACACCACCACACTTACATGCTGCGCCAACTCAGCGATCGACGCATGCTCGCGGGCCCCTGCACCCATCAGGCGATCAGCACCGAACCGGTTCTTGTTGACTTTGATGTGGAGTTCGTTTTGCTGACGCAGCAGGCTGATCCCTATACCTGTTCCCATGCGCCCCGCTCCGATAAGCCCTATGCTCTGCTTGATCGTTTTGGGAGCCGCGTTCGCTGACGATCCCTTGCTCATGATTTAGT
The DNA here is from genome assembly GCF_000261705.1 of Bradyrhizobium genomosp. III. NCBI lineage: Bacteria > Pseudomonadati > Pseudomonadota > Alphaproteobacteria > Hyphomicrobiales > Nitrobacteraceae > Bradyrhizobium > Bradyrhizobium genomosp. III. The sequence continues at coordinate 18,721 of NZ_AJQF01000450.1, forward strand.
ATTCCGAAAGAAGCCATGGCTTTGTAGGATCGGCAACAGCTCGTGATGGTTGTTGATGGTGTAATCTGGACGCGCAGCTTGCAGGCGCGAGGTCGAAACAAATCCTCCGGTAATGGATATGCTTGTCAGCCCGAGACTGCGTGCAATATCAGTCTCGACGGGCATATCGCCGACGATGAAGGTTGACGACGGCTTCAGGTTGTGCCTGTTCATATAAAGGCGAAGCCGCTCTCCTTTGCTTATCGATTTGTATTGCGTGGCGCGGCTTTCAAAGGCGAGCACGTCGGTGACGTAGTCATCCACTCCAAGTCTCCTCAGCTGAAACTGTAGAGGCGCGACTATGTGGTTGCTGAGGATGATGAGTAGAGCAGATTCTCGGCGGGCTAACGCGAGCACTCTGCGCGCCCCCTCACGTAAATCGGCTTTATCCGCAAGAGGCTCGTACGTGTCGTGAAACAGTGCGCCTTCGTCACGCTCCACCGCCTCAACCTCCTCCTGCGACATTCCGAGGCTACGATAGAGACGATCGAGGGGAACATCACAATGCTCTCGAAAGGTGTTTATATCGATGCTCGGACGACCAAAGCGGTCCAAAATTACATTGGTCGTTTCGAGCAGCGCGTATGTGTCATCGAGCAGTGTTCCGTTCCAGTCAAATACGAGAGCGGGCATCATGATGCTGACCTCAGACGGGGATTGACAGGAAGAGCGGCCAGCAAAGCTTTCAAGTTTCTGTCCGCGCGCTGACGTCCAGCGGGGGTCGGCATCTCCAACGTGAAGGGCGACAAATCGATGCCCTCTAGCCTGTTGGCCAATATGGGTACAAGGGCACGGAAGGGCAGATAAGTGATGGTGGCTGCTTGGATTGCCGTCGCAATGTTGCTTTCAATAATTTTGAGGGCTGGCGGATCCATCCTGTGGAAGCGAAGACTCTGGGCGCGTAGTTCGGGCGGCAGTCGCTTCAACGCCTGCCAGAATGCGAGCTCATCTAGCGTATCAATACCCATGCCGTAGTAGTGTGGAGCAACTATAGGCGGCGAACCAATTGCCCAATGTACGGCTTCGGCTCCAGCGGCAAGGAGCATCGTTGTGACGGCTTGGCTGGTATCACCTCGAATGAGGGCCTCATCGACAACTATGATGGTCCGTTTAGCGACGGCAGATTCCGACACGAGATACTTCTGAGCAATGCGAGATTGTCGGGCCTTGGGTCTGCCCAGGAGCGTTCGCTCAAGAAATTGCGTTGCCACTACGTCACTACGCTCGGCGAGCACGCCCTGTTCGGCGAGAGAGTCAAACAGACCATCGGCGTACGGCCCCCCAGTCTTTGGCATGGAGGACACGATTGGCGGCATCAAGAGTGGGTCTGCTTGGACTCGCTCCGCAACGATTCTCCCCAAGGCCAGCCCGATGTTGTGACGGGTCTGGCGATGTGAATGGCCCTCAACCGATGTGTTCGGACTTCCCAAATAGAGAGTTTCGTAGGCGCAGAGTTTGGCCTTACATCCTCGGCTGTTCAGGATATGGTCAACGCTGCGGCCGGACTTGGCGTCCACGCGCCGTATGCTCCCAGGCAAGAGCTGCTGGGTCTCACCTTTCAAGCCAGCGAAGGCACAATTTTCGGAAGCAAAGAGCAACAATCCATTGCTTGCCCGCATAGTCTCCAACGGTCGCAAACCGCTTCGATTGCGATATGCAACAAGATCACCGTTCATATCTAGCAAAAGCGCGGAAATGGCACCATCGATACGATCATCAAGCTCGCGAAAGATAGCTTCGTAGTCTGCGGGCAAGCCGTGACGCCAATATTCTCGTTCGCAAGATCGTTCGATCCACCTCAGCAAGAGCTCGGCGTCTGTGTTGGTATCTATCAGTGGTCCCTGAGCGAGCAATTCGCTCCTGAGTTCATGAGCGTTCACCAAGGCGCCGTCCAGAGAAATTGCAAAATAGCGGCTGGGAATTGACTGCACATCGCCGTCATCCCCACCTCCGCTGCGGATCTGCGCGATTGCAACATGAGGCCGAAAGCGCGGGTCCTGTTCGATTCCGTCGATGCGCACTGAATTATCGTTCGATTGAATCGCCCTTGCATATCGGATCCCACGCTCTTGCATGAAAGCATAGACCGCGACACCTGCTTGCCCACGGAGTGCAAGCGTCGGAATCATTTTCTTCAGCTGATCAACAACACGCGACCATGGTTCGCTTGAAGCGCAGAGAAACGCACCGGCGACACCGGACATATAGTCACCCACTTCTTAAGAAGCCGATCTGGCGGGGCGCCTCGCATGGCTATATGAAGGCGGAAGTTCGCTTCATCCTTAAGCAAGCGTCGTACCACTCCTTTGAAAATACTGGCTGGCACTTCTAGAGCGAGGAAAATTGGAACACGAGCCACTCTAGCCACTCAGTTGAGTGTTGTGCCTCGTTCAGGCCCTCACACGATGTTCAAGATGCTACGACTGTGTGCGAAAAGCGCCACACCGGAGCGAAGGTGCGAGTGCTTGAAGTCAGTGAAAGCCTTCTGATGTTCCACTCATTTCCTTCCATTCTGCGGGGAAACCACCAAAGCGGGTCCTTACGGACGACCAGCATTAGAAAAGGGCTCCAAGCAGGCCTGGTAGCGGCGCGTTGGTATTTTCGTGTTTTGCGAGTAAGACCCGGCAGATGATGCAAAGCGACCCATTGCGCGATTGCCGATACCGAGAGCCGGGTCCTGGACAGTCGAAGTGCGCACGTCCGTCTGCGGGACAGAGTAACGAATGGACTTATAGGCAACCTAGCCCCTCCGTTCTTTGGCCAACTCACATTTGGTAGCCGCTGTGCGCACACTGCTACGAACAGGCTCTCTGGGGTAGCGAGCGCCTGACCGATCTCGCGGCCCGATGTTTTCCTGCCTTACCCTAATCAATCTCAGGGGGCGAGTGACGAATAGAACGGCTTTGTCGATCTCAACCTCCACAGAGTGAAAACCGTCCTTCTCACGCCATTGTAATCTTCGCTTCCATTTGGCTTACATATTGACCCTCTATCATCAGCTTGCATGGTGCATGATTGTCTGGAAAGGTCGCAACATCTTAACGCGCGTTTTCAACGCGTACCGGATCAACTACTAACACTGGTGATTGATCAGGCACCAAAATTCCTGGCGATGACACACCGTGCCGCCTGCGCGGATCGGGCGCCGATGCACCTTGAACGAATTTGGCAGGAGCAACTGCAATATGTCACCGTCAACGGCTCTGTCGCGACGCACGTGCCTAGTCCTCACGTTTGCGAAATCCTTTGAGCCCGAGGTCGTTCAAGTATCCACGTGCCGGCTGCAAAACGCTTCGCAAGTAGGAGGATGGCAGGGGCCCGCATTTTGCAAGCAGTCCAGCCGTTCTATGCAGCGTAGTCGAGCCAAAGAGCCGTCAGTTTGATGTTGAGCCACAATTGTCGCACCAAGCACTCAGCATGGAGCGACGGGCGATTAGGCTGTCGGCTTTGTGTAGGGGGGCTGTGTCGGTGTAGGTGAGATCGCCAGCCTCGCCGAATATGGTTCGATGGCTAGACCGCGAGAGTACGGCGGTCGCGAGCTTTGGCTCGCTGCTCGAGTTCGACGACCGTAGGAGGTCACTTGCAGTCAGACTCGATATCGTTCTGTTTTACAGAGCGTGTGCCCGGCGCCCAGGACGTGGCGTCGGGTTCTGCTTTTGGCGGGCATGAGTTTATCGATCTCGCAAATGACGAGATCTTCCAGTCACTCTCATTAGCGCACGAGAGGGCGATGGTTACTGTCGATTCTGGGGCGAGCGGCGTCCTGGATCCCATTGGCCTCATGCCGCTCCGCAAAGCTATTGCGGAAAGGCTCGCCGCCCAGACAGGCTTTGATTGGAGTGCGGAAGAGATCGCAATCACTGCCGGCTCAAAGGAAGCGCTGCTTTGTGCGGGCCTGGCTGTCCTAGAGCGGGGCGACGAAGTTATCATTATCCGCCCCTGGCAACCGTTTGTCCCAGCACTGGTTCACGCCGCTGGCGCAGTACCAGTGTTCGTCGACGCTCAGCGCCCACGATATACTCCTGATGGCAACTCAATCCGAGCTGCCATTACATCGCGGACTAAAGCGATGATTATCAATTCACCCAACAATCCGACGGGCGCAGTCTACAGCCGAACAACATTGCAGGACGTCGGCGAGCTTGCTATCGAATTCCGAATATGGATCATTTCGGACGAGCGCTACTCAAGATTGGTATTCACTGGTTTACACCGCCATGAGTCGATCGTCGTGGCGCACCCCGCCGTGCGATCGCGAACGATCATGGTCAATCCATGTTCACAGGCGCTGGAGATATCAGGCTCTCGCTTGGGTTATTTCGCGGCTCCAAGGGCCATCGTTTCCGCCGCTAGAAAGCTTCAGGGCTATGCAGCGATGATACCAAGTCGAGAGGCGCAGCAGGCTACGCTGAGCCACTTTCAGGTCGGCGGCCGTATTGAGCGGGAGACATACCAACGGCTTTTCGACGCTCGCGACATAGGTCTTAACATCCTTTCTAATCTACGTGATGTAACGCCACCTCGTGCCGACGGGGCATTATTCTTCTATCTTGATCTGAACAGGCTTGCATCTGCTTTGCAGGACGAAGGTCGCGTTGGAGTGACGGATGATGTTGCAAGCTGGCTCCTGAAGCAAACTAACGTGGCTTGCGTTGGGGGAGACGCGTTTGGCGACGTCAACGGTCTGCGACTCTCATTCGGCGCCCCTCCGGGGGCATCGGCCATCGGCCTGACGCGCGTCGTCCAGGCGCTAAATAGCCTTAGGATCAAATAACGGCCGGTCCAGTTCCAGACGAAAGGCATGGTTGTGAATATCTGCGCTTCAGCTGATGACTTGCACTCGGCAATGTAAGCAGCTCCTATGTCCGTTAACGGCGAGCATCGGTCGAATCGTAACGTCAAAGACCGCATTTCGTCGCCGCCTCTGGAGGTCACGTCTCCTGATCTGGTCGACGATCTCACCATCCGGTAAAGAGTTCCGATGCACTCGTTCGCTCGACGTCGGAGAAGGCACAAAGGGCCGCAGGTCGCACGCACGCAAATTGTCGCCGTAGGCGGGAGTGCTTGGTCCGAAACCGAACGCGTCCGGTGTCACGAATCGGTCAAGTCGCTTCCAACTCCGACTTTGATCAGACAATCGCCAGCGATTCCACTGATTTGAACTGGCCCAGAGCGTGCATCGTGACAGATGGGAGCCCATCTGAGTCTCGCGATGAGCAACAGTTGCGGCGCCTTCAAGTCGAGTGGATCACCGGCATTAGGTTCGGAGACAGTATGCGCATCTGCGGTATCAAACTGACCCATGACGGAGCAGTCGCTCTTATCGAGGACGGACGGCTTGTCTTTTGTATCGAGCAGGAGAAGCGGGGCAATAATCCGCGATATCAAAAAATCGACAATCTCGATGCAGTTGTTGTCGCCCTGGCAGAGCACGGTTTTGATCCGCGAGACGTTGATCGCTTCGTCATCGACGGATGGTGGGGCGAGGTCGAGTCACAATTTGAGGTTTTCAGTGGGACTGCACCCATTACCCTTAAAGGGGCGCCGTATGTTGAGGGCGATGCCGAAGGCCTCCTCATAGCGCACGACGGCTCTGGGCTAATGCTCAACGGGAGCGCCTTCCCCTATCAAAGCTATCCGCATGTCACAGCCCATGTGGCTTCGGCCTTTTGTACTAGCCCTTTCGCCAAGGCCGGGCAGCCCGCGTTCTGTCTGGTGTGGGACGGCGCCTCCTTTCCACGTCTCTACCATATAGAACGCCGCGCAGCCAGGTTCCTCGAGTGCCTCTTCCCGCTGATCGGGCATGCTTATGCTGCCGCAGGCTACCACTTCGGACCATACAAGCAGTCGAACCGGACCAAGTGGGACCTCGGTGTTGCGGGCAAGTTGATGGCCTATATCGCGCTCGGTTCGGTCGACGAAGGCATCGTCGAGGTGTTTCAGGAGCTCTACGAAAAGCACTTTAGCACGTTTACGGAGCCAGTCGATCGTTGCAGCGAGGACGCCGCGCTTGAGCCTGTCCACGAGTTCTTCGATGCCAGCGCGCTACGGTTAAAAGCCAAAGCCCCCGAAGATGTGCTTGCATCCTTTCATTGGTTCCAAGAGCGTCTGCTCGTTACCAAGCTCGCGAGTGCTATACAGAGACATTCGAGGCTTCCCGCGCGCAATCTGTGCATCGCCGGCGGTTGCGGTCTCAACATAAAATGGAATAGCACACTACGAGCTGCCGGCTTGTTCGATGCTATCTGGGTGCCACCCTTTCCGAATGACAGTGGCTCGGCAATAGGTGCCGCTTGCTCCGCATTAGGGGCGGACCAAGGCTTTGTACCATTGGAATGGTCCGTCTATAGTGGTCCAGCCGTGGAACGAGGCGACGTGCCGCCCGGATGGGACGGCTCACCATGTAGCATGCGTGAACTTGCAACGATTCTCGCCAGCAACAAGCCCGTCATTTTCCTTGCCGGCCGCGCGGAGCTTGGACCTCGGGCTTTGGGTAGCAGAAGCATACTGGCCGCGGCGACATCGCCGCGAATGAAGGACCGTCTCAACGACATCAAACTTCGCGAGCACTTCCGGCCGGTAGCGCCAATATGCCTGGAGGATCGTGCGCCGGATATTTTTAGTCCTGGAACGCCAGACCCTTACATGCTCTTCGAGCACCTAACACGAGCAGAATGGCGGGCCAAGATCCCCGCTGTTGTGCATCTGGACGGATCTGCTCGATTGCAGACTATTTGCAGGACCTCTCAGCACAAAATCGCCGAACTTCTCGTCGAATACGAGGGCCTCACGGGCATTCCGCTACTATGCAACACAAGCGCCAATCACAATGGACGCGGGTTTTTCCCGAATGCGGCATCTGCCTGCCAGTGGGACCGCGTTGACCACGTGTGGTGCGATGGCGTGCTGTGGACGAAACGCGCGGGCGGAGACTCAGTGCTGGCCAACGACATCTTTCTCTCTCAGCGCGCGGAGGCGGAACCGTACGCCAAAGATCGGATACCTCCCGCCAGAGGCCGCCTTGTTTGACGAATGCGATCGCTGCAGGCCTAGGGGTAACGAAGAAAGGTAGGGATCGCGACCAAAGCAATCCGTTTTCTGCTGAAGACTTGGCCGCTATATTCCGTCAAGCTCCATGGAGAGGATGCAAGGATTCCGAAAACAGGATCAAGGCCGGTTCGCTCGTCTATCACGACGCATTGCACGTCGTACCGTACCTCGCGAGATACACTTTCGGGCGCCGAGAGGAGCTATGCGGCTTGGACATCGATGACGTTCTCGAAGAGAATGGAATCCCCTATATCTTCATTCGGCCGAACGAGCACCGAGCGCTGAAGAATCTGCAGTCGATGCGGCGAGTGCCGCTCATAAGTGAAGTTCTCCGACTTGGGTTTCTTCAATACCACTCCGCCATTAAAAAGCTGGGCCAACCGGACTCGGCGACACGTTCTATGGTGATTGGATCAAAGTGCCAAACGTCGCGGTGCCCAATGCCGCCGAGAAGAAGGTTTTCCATTCGTTTCGCAAAAGCGGAGGCGCTGATCTGAAGCACGCTGGCGTGGCTTCTGAACTCCGCGCCGACATACTCGGCCATGGCGGCGACAACATTACGGAAGAGCGATACGCCAGTTCGGCCAAACTCAAGCAGATGTTGGAAGCGCTCCAAAAGCTACCAATCGTGCCCGATCACATCTGACCTTGCCCCTCGGGCTTGATCCAGTTTGAAGTTCGTTCTGGCCCACCACAAGGACCAGAGCATGAAGCGCAGCCGCTTTTCGGAAGAGCAGATCATCGGGATTTTGAAGGAGCATGAGGCCGGCGTGTCGGTCGCCGATCTGTGCCGCAAGCATGGCGTCAGCGACGCCAGCATCTACAAATGGAAGGCCAAGTTCGGTGGCATGGAGGTGTCGGAGGCCAAGCGGCTAAAGACGCTGGAGGACGAGAACACGCGACTGAAACGGCTGCTGGCCGACTCCATGCTGGACAATGCGGCGTTGAAGGACCTCTTGGGAAAGAAGTGGTGACGCCCGCGGCCAAGCGGAAGGCTGTCGCGCATCTCGTGGCTGCCCACGGGATGAGTGAACGGCGGGCGTGTAAAGCCATCGGCTGCTGCCGCATGACCATGAGATACCGGACGACCCGGGCGGACGAAGCCGGCGTTCGCCAGCGCATGAAGGCGATCGCCCAGGAGCGCCGCCGCTTCGGCTATCGGCGCCTCCATGTTCTGCTCAAGCGGGAAGGCTATCTGATCAACCACAAGAAGCTGTTCCGGCTCTACCGGGAA
>NZ_AJQF01000451.1:0-13856 GCF_000261705.1 Bradyrhizobium genomosp. III
CGGAAATCGGGCGTGCTTTAATGGTTGCTACGAGATATCGTCGAGCACCTCACGCGTCCTTGTGCGCGCCGGGATGGATCAGGACGTCGCGCGCGGCGGCGAGGTCGATGAAGGCTTGCGTGCTGCCGCCGTGGTCGGGATGCATGCCCTTGGCGGCGCGGCGATAGGCCTGGTTGATGTCCTCGCAGGTGAGCTGCACCGCGAGCGGCAGGCCGAGCATCTTGCGGGCACGATCCTCGCTGGACAGCTGTTTCGGCGTGGCGTTGCGCCGGCCGAAGCGCGGCGCGGTCAGATCATGAACGACTTCGAGAACGACGCCGATGCGGCGCTGGGCCGCCAGCGTGACGCCGTGATCGTCATTCTCGACCGCCTGGCGCAGCACCGGAAGCGCCTGCTCGGCGGCCTGGCGCAGCGTGGCATCGACGCTCGTCCGCGCGATCTCGGCCACGAGCCGGCCCGCCTCGGCCCAATCGGCCGATTGCGCCGACCTCAGGCGTTCAAGGGCGAGTTTCCAGGAGTCGAGCCGTGTGTCGAGCCGTTCCATCATGCGCGCAACGTTTAGCAATGAAGATCAGTATGCCAAGGCTGCCGTTTCCGTCCCCTTAATTTCGAGTTAGCGTTTCGTGAAACTTCGAAACGAAATCGGGAGAAAAATGTCATGGCATTGCTCGCAAACCACATCGCCGTCATCACCGGCGCCGGCTCCGGCATCGGCCGGGCCATCGCGGCCGGCTACGCTCGCGAGGGCGCGCAAGTGGTGCTGCTCGACGTCAATGCCGACACGGTCGCGGAGGCCGCCCAGGAGATCCGCAAAGCGGGCGGCAGGGTCGAGAGTTTTGCGCTCGACGTGACCCGGCGCGAGGACTGTTTTGCGCTCGCCAAGCAGATCGCCGACAAGGTCGGGCAGGTCTCGATCCTCGTCAACAATGCCGGCATTACTCGCCGCAACGCCTTCACCGCGGAGACCGAGACGGTGGCGAAGGACTGGAACGACATCATCTCGCTCAACCTCAACGGCGTCTTCAACATGACGCAGGCCTTCCTCGCACCCTTGCGCGCGAGCAAAGGCCGCATCGTCAATATCGGCTCGATCCAGTCCTTCGTGCATCTGCGCACGCCGAGCTCGGCTGCCTACACGACCTCGAAACACGGCGTGCTCGGCTTCACCAAGGCGCTCGCGGTCGAGCTCGGCAAGGAAGGCGTGCGCGTCAACGCGATCGGGCCGGGCTTCATCGAGACCAACATCAACGCCAATGTGCGCGCGACCAATCCGGCGCTGGTGCAGGCCTTCGTCGACCACACCCCGCTGGCGCGCACCGGCAAGCCCGAGGATATCGTCGGGCCCGCGATCTTCCTCGCGTCGGATCTGTCGGCCTATGTCACGGGAACGATCGTGATGGTGGACGGCGGCTACCGGACGGTGTGAGGCGCGACTCACTACCCCCGCGCACGGGATTCATCGTCCGCCTTGTAGGCAATTGCGCCACTGGACCGGACGATGACACCGCATGCGTGGAAGAGATAGTCCCGCATCACGATGCATCTGGCGCCAATCGCGGCGGCTTAGCGGCATTCCTGGGGTCAATTGGTGCGTTCGTTCGCGATTAACCTTTCATTAACCAAACCCGCCCACCGTACATCTACGGCTTGGGGGTCGTTGGTTCTCGATCCGCTTCCAAAGATGGCAGCGGGCGTTGATCGGGAGGTGTGTTGATGACCACTGTTCATGTCGCTGCGTCCGAGTCGGGCGCGCAATTCCTTGCTCCCAACCAGATCGTTCCGCTTCTGATCGGCGCCACCGTCGACGAAGTCGAGCGCGAGCTCGTGCTTCAGACGCTTGCGCGCTGCGACGGCAACCGCACCCGCGCATCGCGCGTGCTCGGCCTGTCGGTGCGCACGCTGCGCAACAAGATCAGGATCTACGCGGCGTCCGGCATCGACGTGCCCGCCTATCAGGATTAGCGTCCGAGGACGCGCCGCTGAATCAATCCGCCGATGATGACCGCAAGCGCGATCATCACGACCGAGGCTGCGATCATCTCGATCGCGCGGAGGAAGAAGGCCGTCATGACAGCCCATGACGGCTGCGGCTCCTCGGCGAACGCGACCGGCACGACGTCGGGTACCAGTTGGTGCGCGAGGCCAAGCGCTGCTGTAAGGACGGCAGCGAACAGCCAAAGGATCTTCCACGCTGCGCGCATCGGTCGCTCCTCGCAAGAGTTGTGGCCGTGCGATCGATGACACAGCAGCCCGTGCCGCCGATTGATGTTGATCAAGCGTGGTGAGCTGTCCCGGCGGAATTGCTGCTGTCGTCAAACGCCGCTAAGTAGCTTGCTTCCGGTCAAGGGAGCAGCGGCGTGGCAGACGAACAGAAACGGCAGGGATCTCAAGGGCCGCGCGGACGGCAGGGCGTGCCGGGACGGCCGGGACCGCAGGGTCATCCGGGCCGGCGCGGTCCCGACGGCGCGCGCGGCAAGCCGGGTCCGCAAGGCAAGCCGGGGCCGATCGGAAAGGCGGGACCTCAGGGCAAGCCCGGTCCGCAAGGCAAGCAGGGCGAGGCTGGCCCGCGTGGGGCCGCCGGCGCGCAGGGACCTGCCGGACCGCAGGGGCCGGCGGGGCCGCAAGGCCCGCGCGGCGAGGCTGGGCCTGCCGGTCAATTGCCCTCGATCGAACAGGTGCTGCCGTGGCTCGAGCAACTGTTCGACGCCTGGGACGAGCGCCGCCGCCAACGCGAGCGCGACGCCGCCGAGCGCGAGGCGCTGGAGGCCGCCGTGCAGGAGCCCGATGAGGCCATCGTCGACGACGAGAGCGACGAAGGCGAAAGCGACGAGCACAGGAAGAAGAAGAAAAAGAAGAAGCACCGGGATTAGCGATGCCGGTGCCCCGGACGCAGCGCGGCATGCAATGCTGCGCTGCTGAGCCGAGGCCCATATCGCCGGGTGCTGCGCTGACGATGACTGGGTCCCGGCTCTGCGGAGCGGCACTTCGCGCCGCACCGCGTCCGGGACACGAGCCAAATCAAGACGCGCCGGAAGCGTCATCCTTGCGCGGCAGCATGCCCATGCGCTCGAACTGCCAGCGCATGGCGCGATACCAGAGATAGCCCACCGCCGCGCCGCACAGGGCCAGGATGATCACGTTGGCGCTCGAGAACGAGCCGCTCCACCACATCATCCACGCAGTCCACAGCAGCGTGAAGACGATGGCACCTGCTTTCAGCGGAAGAAGGGGGCGGCTCATGATCCTGCTCCGGGCTGTCAAAATCCCGGCGGACATCATTGCAGGACGAGGCGCCCCATACCGTGAGCCAGATCACGGAATGCGAAGCTGCAGCCCTCTAACCGAAGCGCAGCCGCGAGCGCTCCTTCGCCCTTTCCGCCTCGACCTCGCGGTCCCGCGCCGGCGCATGGGTGTGCAGCGAGGTCAGGAGATTTCGCGCAGCCTGCGAGACCTCGGCCACTGCACGGTCGAACGCCGCCTCGTTGGCCTGCGACGGCTTGTTGAAGCCGGACAGTTTTCGCACGAACTGGAGCGCACTGGCGTGGATCTCATCCTCCGTCGCCGGCGGCTCGAAGTTGAACAGCGTCTTGATGTTGCGGCACATGCAGGGGCCTCTTCCGGATGTTTCCTTGAAGACGATCGGCGGAGCCGAAATCCTACATCCTTCCGCGCACTTCTGCTAAGTTCCGCTCCAACGCGGCCGCCGACCATGAGCCGCAATGGGGAGAGAAACATGAAGGCTTCCTGCGCCGCGCTGTCGGCTGTCCTGCTGTCCTTTTCAATGCCGGTCCTGGCCTCCGATTATCCGGCACCCAAGCAGGGCGACTGGATCGCCAGGGACTTCAAGTTCCACACCGGTGAGACCATGCCGGAGCTGAAGCTGCACTACACCACAATCGGCGAGCCCTCAGGCCAACCGGTGCTCGTGCTGCACGGCACGGGCGGCTCGGGCACAAGCATGCTGTCACCCGCCTTCGCCGGGGAGCTGTTCGGCGCGGGGCAACCGCTCGACGCCTCCAAATATTACATCATCCTTCCCGACGGCATCGGTCATGGCAAATCGTCAAAACCCTCCGACGGCATGAAGACGAGCTTCCCGAAATACGATTACGACGACATGGTCGAGGCGCAGCATCGCCTGGTGACGGAAGGACTCGGCGTCAAGCATCTGCGGCTCGTCATCGGCAATTCGATGGGCGGCATGCACACCTGGCTGTGGGGCGAGAAATATCCGAACGCGATGGACGCGCTGATCCCGATGGCCTCGCAGCCGACCGAGATGGCGTCGCGCAACTGGATGCTGCGGCGGATCATGCTCGACACCATCCGCAACGACCCGGACTACAATGGCGGCAACTACACCAGCCAGCCGCGCATGATGAGATATGCCATCACCGCCTACGGCATCGCCAGCATCGGCGGCACCCTGGCCTACCAATCGCAGGCGCCGACCGCGGCCAAGGCCGACAAGATCGTCGACGACCGGTTGGCGACGCCGATCACGGCGGATGCCAACGACTTCGTCTACCAGTGGGAGTCCTCGCACGACTATAATGCCGGCGAGAAGCTGGAAGCCATCGAAGCATCGCTGCTGCTGATCAATTCCGCCGACGACGAGCGCAACCCGCCCGAGACCGGCATCACGGACGCGGCCATGAAGCGGGTCAAAAACGGCCGCCTCTATCTGATCCCGGCGAGCGCCGAGACGCGCGGCCACGGCACCACCGGCAATGCGAAATTCTACAGCGAGCAGGTGCGGCAATTGCTGGAGAGCACGCCGCAACAAACGATCGAATCGGCGCGCCGCTGATTTTGCAGCGCATCATGTGCGGCACTTCGGAGCCGCATATTATTTGGGCATGCAATGCGCTGACAGCTCGGGCTTAATCGCGTCACCGATGGAACCGACACGCGCAAGACTCGCGCGCGAATAGCGGAACGCGACGAGGAGGGATCGCATGCACAGGCTCGCACTGTGCGTTTGGCTGGTCGCGATGACGGCGCTGACCAGCGCCGCACTCGCATTCGACAACGGGCAATATGACCACATCCCGCCCGATATCCGCGCCTGGTTCAAGAGCGTGATCGCGCCGAACGGCGTGCCCTGCTGCGATGTCTCGGACGGCCATCGCACCGACTACGATGTGCGCAGCGGCGCTTATTGGGTGCCGATCGAAGGGCAATGGATGGAGGTGCCCGAGCGCGCCATCATCCGCGACCGGGGCAATCCGGTCGGCCAGGCCGTGGTGTGGTACGTTCGCCACCGCGGCGCCATCATCATCAGCTGCTTCGTGCCGGCCGATGCCGTGTAAAACGTCTTGATCGATTCCATTGGCTGGAGGCGGCCCGATTGGGTAGCTTGCCGCCAAGCTGAAGCGGAGGCACGCCATTGACCGATCTTTGCGCCGAAGACCTCACCACCATCTACGCCAAGCCGAGCCCGCGCGTGATCGCGAAAGCGCGTCCCGCGATCGACGCGCATGCGAGGAAGTTCATCGAGATGTCGCCGTTCTGCGTGCTCGCGACGTCGGGCGCGGACGGCAGCGTCGATGCCTCGCCACGCGGCGGCGGCACCGGCTTCGTCCACGTCGCTGGTCCGAACCAGCTATTGATGCCTGACCGCTCCGGCAACAACCGGATCGACAGTTTCCGCAACGTCGTCGAAGGCTCGGGCTTCGTGCATCTGTTGTTCTTCGTGCCCGGCATCGACGAGACGCTACGCGTCGGCGGACGCGGCACGCTGTCGGCCGATCCGGATCTGCTCGCTTCCATGGTGGAATTCGGCAAGCCACCGCGGGCGGTGCTGAACGTCGCCGTCAGCGAAGTCTATTTCCATTGCGGCAAGGCGCTGATGCGCTCGAAGCTGTGGTCGCCGGAGAAAGTGCAGCGCTCGGTGATGCCCAGCATCGTCACGGTCATCCACGACCAGACCGGCCTCGGCGAACCGGCGAGCCAGGAGACCGTGGAAGAGATCTACAAGACGCAATTGTAGGTGGGGCGACAATCACGGTGTCGTCCCGGACAAGCGCAGCGCAGATCCGGGATCCATAGCCACAGGGAGTGGTTTTGCGAAGACAAGAACTCGTCCCACGGTACTCATACCGGCGCATCCAGATAGATCACGCGGTATGGGTCCCGGCTTTCGCCGGGACGACACCGAGTATGCGCCAGAGCCGAAGCTTAGTGCCCCTCACCCTCGAGCCCACCGACGTGCTTCTGGGTGTAGAGCTCGAGGCCGATGCGGCCGATCAGGTCGAGCTGGGTTTCGAGGAAGTCGATGTGGTGCTCCTCGTCGCTCATCAGCTTCTCGAACAAGTCACGCGTGACGTAGTCCTTGACGCCGTGGCAGTAGGTCGCCGCTTCCTGGTAGAGCGCACGCGCGCTCATCTCGGCAGCGAGGTCGCACTCGATGATCTCCTTGACGTTCTGGCCGATGCGCAAGGGATCGAGCACCTGCATGTTCGGAAAGCCGTCGAAGAACAGGATGCGCGCGGTGAGCTTGTCGGCGTGCTCCATCTCCTCGATGGACTCCTTGCGCCAGACCTTGGCCATGTCGAGGAGGCCCCAATTGTCGAGGAAGCGGTAGTGCAGCCAGTACTGGTTGATCGCAGTCAGTTCGTGACGCAGTGCCTTGTTGAGATAGTCGATGACTTTTGCGTCGCCCTGCATGGTTCACTCCAGCTCTTGCAGTCCAAATCGGCCCAAAACCGAATTTAGAACGCTTCTAAGTCAGTTTACGAATGAGGGCAACTGGCTACGGCGGCGCGGCCGGGGAAATGCTCAACCGAGCTGCGAAGGCTTTCAGCAGGCCGCGAGGGCGAACTGGGCGGGCTCAGCCGCTTCGTCATTGGCAGCCACAGTGTGGTTGTGCGGACAGCCGGCACAGCAGGACTGGGCGCAGGGGCCAAGGGCTTCGTCGATGATGGTCTTGATCGTCCGGGCGCAGCGACCGCATTCGGCGCTGCAGCCGAGGCATCCATAGACCTGCTTGGCATGGCGCACGGCGTCGTCGGACTCGGCGACGGCGGCACGGATGTCGTCATCGCTCAGCACGTTACAGGAACAAACGATCATGGAAGCGGCAGGCCCTTCGGTGATGCGTCATCATCGATATTTAACGAGCCCGCCGGATGCAAAAGGAAAAAGCGGTATTTGAAGCTATTCCAAACTGGCCCAAAAGCAGCCTAGAACGGCCCTAAATTTCAGCGTTGCGCTGGATCAAGATTGGAGCGGATCTAATCGCCGCCTCCGCCTCCCCCACCATCGCCGCCGCCTCCGCAATCGCCACCACTGCTGCCGCTGTCGCTGCTGGAACAGCTGCCGCTGTCGGCCGAGCTGCCCGAACTGTCGCTGGAAAACCAGCTTCCCAGCGAGAAGCCGTTATTGCTGCCCGAATAGGTGTCGCCGCTGCTGCTGCCATCGCCACCCGCCCCGGCGCGGGAGCGCCGCTGGCCGCGGTTCTGGAGATGGGTGAGCCAGCCGTAACCGATCGCGGACACGACCCCGGCAGCAATCAATGCATTGATCATCGCGTTGCCCATCGTCGCCTCCTGGCCGAGCCTGCGGTTCACATCAATTGGTCGCCCGCCACCAAGGTGCCGTTCATTGATCATTCAAACGAAGTATGGAACTCTGCTCCCAAAGGGTTCCCGCGTGTTCGTACGAAAGGTCAAGCCGATGAAGAAGTTGCTCCTGACGGTCGCCGCCGTCGCCTCCCTGGCCGTTGCGGCCGGAACCCCGGCCCATGCACAGCGCGGCGTCGCGGCGGGCGTAGCGGCCGGCATCATCGGCGGCGCCATTGTCGGCGGCGCGCTGGCCTCTCCGTATTATTACGGACCCGGGCCCGGCTATTACGAACCCGGCTATTACCCGCCCCGCTACTATGCGCCGGGCCCGGGCTATGTCTCTGACGACTATTACGGCGGCGGCTGCGTCTGGCAGAAGCAGCGCTTCTGGGACGGCTATGCCTGGCGCGTCCGCCGCGTCAGAGTCTGCGGCTGAGGCGACTCGAACCGGTCCATCGCGACCACATCGGCTGACCGGTTCACTACGGATTCGCCGTTCATCTCCGGGCCTGAAAAAGACCGCTTTTTCTCGTCACAGCTCCGTGTGCGTTTACCGTGGGTTGACCAATTGCGCGCTTCCTAGCTGCACGGCCAATTCCATCAGCGTGTGCGTGAACCTTTGAAACCCGGGCGCCTCTAACAAGAGGAACCCATCTCCCAGGAGAGCCAAGAGCATGAAGAAGACTTTAGTTGCCGCCCTCACGGTTGCGACGGTCGCCGGTTCGCTGGTGACCGCCACTCCGTCCGCCAAGGCCCATGACGGCGTTGGCGCCGGCATCGCGGCCGGCCTGATCGGCGGCGCCATCGTCGGCGGCGCCATCGCGTCGAGCCGTCCGGCCTATGGCGGCCCCGTTTACGTCGCCGAGCCCGGCCCGCCGCCCCCGCCCTGCTACTGGCAGCGTCAGCGTTATTGGGACGGTTACGGCTGGGTCGTTCGTCCGGTTCGCGTCTGCTACTGATCTGATCGCACCGGCGCTCGTGAGCGCCGCGATCGAAGCCCGGCCGAGACCATCGGCCGGGCTTTTTCTTTGGTCGCGCGCTATCGCGCCGCCTGGATCGAGCGCAGCACCTCTTCGCTGGGCCAGCAATCGACCTTGAGGCCCGCCGACTTCTGATAGGCACCGAGCGCGGCGCGCGTCTGCATGCCGGCCTTGCCGTCGATCTTGTCCTTGTAGAGCCCGACGCGCGTAAGCCCACGCTGCATGGTCTCGACATCCCTGGTGCGCAATTGCTTCGAGGCCGCCCATGGCGTTGCGAACGGAAGCGGGCTCGTCATGCGGTCGGCCAGATGACCGACGAACAGCACATAGAGGTCGGAGAAATTGTATTCCTTGATGACGAAGTAGTTCTTCGTGGTCAGGAATGACGGGCCATAGATGCCTTCCGGCTGCAACAGCGAAGCCGGCTGCGCCTGCTCGGTGGCACTAAGCTTCTGCCCGCGCACCGGCACAAGGCCTTCGCGCAACCACTGGCCCAGCGGCTTCGTCACCTCGGGCACACCGGTGGTGCAATCGACCTTGGCCGGCGCCTGCACCTCGTAGGCCCAGCGCACGCCGCTCTGCCAGCCCTTGTTGACGAGTTGCTGCGCGGCTGAGGCCAGCGCATCCGGCACCGAATGCCAGATGTCGATGCGGCCGTCGCCGTCGAAATCGACACCGTGCTTGTAATATTCGGACGGCAGGAACTGCGTCAGCCCGGTGGCGCCGGCCCAGGACGAGCGCATGTCCTTGCGCGTCACCACGCCTTCGCCGAGGATCTTCAGCGCAAGGATGAACTCGGTGCGGTATTGATCCTTGCGTCGCCCGACATAGGCCTGCGTCGCCAGCACGCGGACGAGATCGTAAGGCAGCGTGTAGCGGCCGTAATCGGTCTCGCGGCCCCAGATCGCGAGCATCACGGTTGCCGGCACGCCGGACTTCTTCTCGATCGCGCTCAGCGAGGCGCGATATTTCTGCAGCAGCCGCTGTCCTTCGCCCGCAAGCCGCGCGATCGAGGCTTCCTTGACGTAGTCGGCCGGCACCTGCACGAACTCGGCCTGCGACGGCGCACCTAGCGCGGGCCGTCCGGGCAGGATCAGATCGGGCAGCTTGTAGTCGGGCTCGAGCCCGCGCGTCTGCTCGTCGAACGTCTTGCGCGAGACGCCTTCTGCCTGCGCCTCCGGCCACAGCGAGGCGATGAACTGGGTGAAGGCGGCATCGGCGGCGCGCGCGGACGTCCAGCCGCAGGTGACCACGATCACCGCAGCGATGAGCGCCCGCCGCATCATGCCGAAATCACCGCGTCAGCTTCTTGTACTTCACGCGGTGCGGAATGATGCTGTCCTGGCCGAGCCGGCGCATCTTGTCCTTCTCGTAATCCTGGAAGTTGCCTTCGAACCATTCGACATGGCTGTCGCCTTCGAAGGCCAGGATGTGGGTCGCGATACGGTCGAGGAACCAGCGGTCATGGCTGATGATGACGGCGCAGCCTGCGAAATCCTCCAGCGCCTCTTCGAGCGCGCGCAGCGTGTCGACGTCGAGGTCGTTGGTCGGCTCGTCCAGCAGCAGCACGTTGGCGCCGGACTTCAGCATCTTGGCGAGATGCACGCGATTGCGTTCACCGCCGGACAGCGCGCCGACCTTCTTCTGCTGGTCGGCACCCTTGAAGTTGAACGCCGAGCAATAGCCACGCGAGTTGACTTCCTTCTTGCCGAGCAGGATCAGCTCGTTGCCGCCGGAGATCTCCTCCCACACGTTCTTGCTGCCGTCGAGCGCGTCGCGCGACTGGTCGACATAACCGAGATGCACGGTCTCGCCGACCGTGATGGTGCCGTTGTCCGGCTGTTCCTGCTTGGTGATCATCTTGAACAGCGTGGTCTTGCCGGCGCCGTTGGGGCCGATCACACCGACGATGCCGCCGGGCGGCAGCTTGAAGGTGAGATCGTCGATCAGCAGGCGGTCGCCGAAGCCTTTGCTGAGACCTTCGAAGTCGACGACGTTGGCGCCAAGCCGCTCGGCGACCGGAATGATGATCTGCGCGGTCTGGGTCTGCTTCTCGCTCGCCTGCTTGAGCAGATCCTCGTAGCGCTGATAGCGCGCCTTGGACTTGGCTTGGCGTGCCTTCGGTGACGAGGCGACCCATTCCTGCTCGCGCGCGAGCGTCTTCTGATGCGCTGCGTCCTCGCGTCCCTCCTGCTCCAGCCGCTTCTGCTTCTGCACCAGCCAGGACGAGTAATTGCCCTCGTAGGGAATGCCCTTGCCGCGATCGAGCTCGAGAATCCAGCTCGTGACGTTGTCGAGGAAGTAGCGATCATGGGTCACGATCAGGATCGCGCCGGGATAGTTGCGCAGATGGCCTTCGAGCCAGGACACCGACTCGGCATCGAGATGGTTGGTCGGCTCGTCCAGCAGCAGCAGCTCGGGCTGGTCGAGCAGCAGCTTGCACAGCGCGACGCGGCGGCGCTCACCGCCGGAGAGCTTCGTGACATCCGCATCGTCGGGCGGGCAGCGCAGCGCGTCCATGGCCTGGTCGACCTTGCTGTCGAGATCCCAGAGGCCCTGGGCCTCGATCTCGTCCTGTAGCTTGGTCATCTCGTCGGCGGTTTCCTCGGAGTAGTTCATCGCCAGCTCGTTGTAGCGATCGAGGATGGCCTTCTGCTTGGCGACGCCCAGCATGACGTTCTCGCGCACGCTGAGTGCCGGATCGAGGTGCGGCTCCTGCTCGAGATAGCCGACACGGGCGCCCTGCGCGACCCAGGCCTCGCCGTTATACTCCTTGTCGAGGCCAGCCATGATCTTGAGCAGCGTCGACTTGCCCGAGCCGTTGACGCCGAGCACGCCGATCTTGGCGTCCGGGTAGAACGACAGATGGATGTTATCGAGCACCTTCCG
This sequence comes from Bradyrhizobium genomosp. III, assembly GCF_000261705.1. Taxonomy (NCBI): domain Bacteria; kingdom Pseudomonadati; phylum Pseudomonadota; class Alphaproteobacteria; order Hyphomicrobiales; family Nitrobacteraceae; genus Bradyrhizobium; species Bradyrhizobium genomosp. III. The sequence continues at coordinate 11,435 of NZ_AJQF01000451.1, forward strand.
GGTCGGGTAGCTCTTGGTCAGGCCCTGCATGAAATAGATGAACTGGCGTGCCATCGGTCCCGAAAACCTTCGATTTGAGGAAATTTGCTTAGCCTGCGATGTAGCGATCCCGCCCCCAAAGGGCAATGTTTTCCGTCCGTTCACCACGGATGAATACGGGACGGACACCATCCGGTCACCGATCCGGACAATTGAAACCATCTTTTAATAAATCAGGCCGAAAGCTCGGTTTCGCGCGGAAACAGCGCCACCCGCTCAGAACGAACGGGAGCACAGCGAGGCCGCATCATGGCTCTGATCGAGACCCATTCTCTTCCTGTTCCGGCAGAAGCCGGCCACGTCTCCGGCTTCGTCTCGGAGATCAAGGGATTCTGGAAGCGCTTCTTCGCCACCGCCTTCAATCCCTACCGGCCCGAACTGCACTACATGCGTGGCCCCGGTCCGGCATGGCGCGCCAAGCACGGCATGGATGCGCCGTTCCGCCTGAAGCCCCGGGATCTCTGAGCGCCTCCTTCCTATCGGACTTTTGAAGACGCAAGCGGCTTGCGCGCCGTCCTGATTGCGCGCAACCATGGCCCGGTTCCGACGATGGCGCGCGCCCAGCGCCCTCACCTCTCGCCATCAACTCTGGCCCTGGATGAACGCTGATGAGCCGGCTGCGCTGTGCAATTCTCGACGACTATTTCAATCTCGCGCTCGACGTCGCCGACTGGCAGAAACTGTCCGACCGCCTCGACGTCACCGTGTTCAGCCATCCCTTCGCCTCCGAGCAGGCCGCGGCCAGCGCGCTGGCCGATTTCGAGATCATCTGCGCGATGCGCGAGCGGACGGCCTTCCCGAAGAGCCTGTTCGAGAGCCTGCCGAAGCTGAAGCTGCTGCTCACATCGGGCATGCGCAACGCCGCGATCGACATGGAAGCCGCGAAGGCGCGCGGCGTCACCGTCGCGGGCACGCAATATTCGCGCGATCCCACCGCACCGCTGACCATGGGCCTGATCCTGGAACTGACCCGCGGCATCGGCCGCGAGAACGCGCGCATGCATGCCGGCGAGCCCTGGCAAACCTTTGCCGGCGTCGAGATCGAGGGCATGACGCTCGGCATTGTCGGGCTCGGCAAGCTCGGCAGCAGGATGGCCGGGATCGCCAAGGCGTTTGGCATGAACGTGATTGCCTGGAGCCCGAACCTGACGCCGGAGAAATGCGCGGCGGCCGGCGTCGGCTACGCCACCAAGGAGGAGCTGTTCGCCAAGGCCGATATCGTCACCATCCATGTGGTGCTGAGCGAGCGCTCGCGCGGGCTGGTGAGCCGCGACGATCTCGCGCGGATGAAGCCGACGGCCTTCCTCGTCAACACCGCGCGCGGGCCAATTGTCGATGAGGCGGCGCTGCTCGAGGCGTTGCAGCAGCGCAAGATCGCGGGCGCCGGCATCGACGTCTTCTCGGTCGAGCCGCTGCCGGTCGACCATCCCTTCCGCAAGCTCGACAACGTCGTGCTGACGCCGCATCTGGGCTACGCGACCTCAGACGGCCTGCGCATCCATTACGGCCAGATGGTCGAGGCGATCGACGCTTTCACCAAAGGCAGCGAGCTGCCGCGCAAGCTGGCCTGAATGATGAAGGGCGTGCCGATGGCACGCCCTTTTGCAATCTGAATATTCCCGACGCGCTTAGCGCACGGTGACCGGCGCGGGTAGCGGCGGCACCACGGTCGGCTGCGTGCCCGGGACCGGACCGGCCTGGGCGGCCATCGGAGCCGGACCAGCAGCAACGGGCGCGGGCGCTGCGGACGCCGTCGCGGTTCCCGGCGGCGGACCACCGGGCATCACCACCACGCGGGTGCCGACCTTGACGCGATCGAACAGGTCGGAGACGTCCTCGTTCAGCATGCCGATGCAGCCGGACGAGACGAACTTGCCGATGGTCGAGGGCTGGTTGGTGCCGTGGATGCGGTAGACGGTCGAGCCGAGATACATCGCGCGGGCGCCGAGCGGATTGCCGGGGCCGCCGGCCATGAAACGCGGCAGATAGGGCTGGCGCTCGATCATCTCGGTCGGCGGATGCCAATCCGGCCACTCGGCCTTGCGGGTGATCTTCTGCACGCCGGTCCAGGTGAAGCCGTCGCGGCCGACGCGGACGCCGTAGCGGATCGCACGGCCGCCACCGAGCACGTAATAGAGGTAGGTGTTGGGGGTATCGACCACGAGGGTGCCCGCGGGCTCCTTGGTCTGGAACGAGACCTCCTGGCGGCGCAGGTTCTGCGGCAGCTGCACCGGCGCAGCATCGGGCTGCTCCTCAGGCGGCAACGCGGCCATCGTCATCGGCCTTCCGTCAGCGCCAACCGGCGGCTGCCCGGCCTGGACCGTTCCGGTCGCGGCGGGACCACCAACGGCCTCCGGCGGACGCATGCCGTCACCGGCGGGAG
>NZ_AJQF01000452.1:0-13789 GCF_000261705.1 Bradyrhizobium genomosp. III
GGCATAGATCACTGGCGGCGGACCCGCGGGGCGGCCGTAGCGGGGATCGTCGGGCGACATCACGGGGCCCTGCGACGGTGCGGCCGAATAGACCGGCGCCCCAGTCGGGCGGCCATAACGCGGATCATCCGGCGACATCACCGGACCCTGCGGCGGCGCGGCCGAGTAGACCGGGGGAGCACCGACCGGACGGCCATAGCGCGGATCGTCGGCCGGGCCGGGCGGCGGCAACGATGCCTGCGGCATCGCGTCGTCGTCATCTTCCAGCGCGTCGAAATTCGGCGTGCGGTCGCCGGGCCGATATTCGGCCGGGGCGCCGTAGCTCGGTGCCTGCTGAACCGGATAGCTCTGAGCCTGCGCGAGCGAGGTTCCCGCCGCAGCGACTGTTGCGGCAGCGCATATCGTCAGAAAATGTTTGATCATCATCGCTCTTGTATAGTCCCCAAGCCCGATCGGACCGTTAACGGCCAGATGGCCGAAGATAGCGGCACATTCAAGACATATCAGGCTTATTTGCGCGGGACCTGCCGATTTGTGATCCGCAAGACTACCGTTGCCCCGTTGCATCACGGGGCGGAAATCAGCTCATGGCGTCGATTGCCGGAGTCTTCGGCCCCGTTTTTTGCGGAACGGGTCGGAATCGTTGCGGTATGTTCGAATCAGCCTGATTCGCCGCCCATTTGAGCTCCCGATCCCCGCGTGGCGAACGCGGCAAACAGTACCGTCACCGCGTTCAGATGGCTCTTGGGCCCTGGCCTCTTCGCCGCCGGGGCGGAAATTCGCAATCGCTCGATGCTTCCCGGCTTTCGCTTCCTGTTTGCCGCGATCCTGCTGTCAGTCTCCATCCTGGTGTTCGGCCTGGGCGCCGCCGCACTGCTGCGGGCGAGCCACGAGCAGTATGTCAGCAACCCCTCCTGGCGGAACGGCCCGCAGGAGCAGGTGTTCGCGCAGGCTCCCGAGCCGGCCCAGCCGGTGCTCGCGGTCCTCCGCGCGGAGCCGGAGCCGACCGCCGAGCCCGAGCCGTCGCTGCGCGACAAGGTGCCGACCATTGGACTGCCCGAAAGCGAGCCCGACCAGGTCGCCGTGCTGACGACCGAGGCCCAGTCCCAGGTCGCGGCACCTCCGGCTGACGTCCCGGTCGCAGAACCGGCCAAGGCCGAGACAACGAAGGCCGAGACAACGAAGGCCGAGACGACGACGGAGGCCGCAGCGCCGGCGCCCGCCGACACGCTCACCCCGGCCGACACCACGGCGTCGATCCCCGCGGCCGAGCCTGCCGCGACCGCCAGCGAGCCAGCGCCGGTCGATCCCAGCGCGGCCGTGGCCTCCTCCGCACTCGATGCCGCCTCGGCCAAGCTGGCCGCTTTGAACGAGCCGGCGACGACGGCCGTGAAGGATGCGCCGGCGAAGGCCAAGACCGAGAGCAAGGCAGATACCAAGGCCGACGACAAGGCGACCAAGCGCAAGGCGAAGGCCAAGAAGCGGCATCGCGTGGTGCGTCGTCCGCCGCCTCAGCAGTTGCAGCAGCAGCTCGATCCGTTCGGCCAGCCGCAGACGTTTGCGACGACGACAACGCGCACGCGGTGATCTTCACCGCGCCCCGCTTGCGGGAGCGATTTCGCTTGTGGCCATCCTTCGAGGCGCGCGCTCAAGGCGTGGAGAGCGCGAGGGCGCGCACCGTCATCGTGACGCTCATGCCGGCCCGGTCGCGATGGCCGGGCCGCCCTCCTGGCCCCATTCCGACCAGGAGCCGTCATAGAGCGCGGTGTCGGTGATCCCAAGGCGATAGAGCGCGAGCGTCAGCACCCCGGCTGAGACGCCCGAGCCGCAGCTCGTCACGATCGGCGCATCGAGCTTGACACCGGCGCTCGTGAAGGCGGCGCGCAGTTCATCGAGCGGCTTCATCGTGCCGGTCGCGGCATCGAACAGCTGATTGTAGGGCACGTTGCGGGCGCCGGGGATGTGGCCGGAGCGAATGCCTGCGCGCGGCTCGGGGGCGCGGCCCTCGAAGCGGTCGGCGGCGCGCGCGTCGATCACCTGCTCGGCACGGCTTTCCACATTGGCGATCAGCTGCTGCATGCTGCGCACGCGATTTGAATCGTAGCTCGCCTTGAACGTCGCTGGCTTCGGCTTCACCTCGCCGCTCTCGACCGCTCGCCCCTCGGCCCGCCACTTCTTCAGGCCGCCATTGAGGATGCGCACGTTGTCATGGCCGAAGGCCAGGAACATCCACCAGGCGCGGGGCGCGGCGACCCAGCCGCCGGCATCGTAGAGCACGACGGTGTCGGCGTTGGAGATGCCGAGATTGCCGATGTCACGGCCGAACTGCTCGGCGCTCGGATACATGTGCGGCAGCGGGTTGGAATGATCCGACACCGCATCGACGTCGAAGAACACGGCGCCGGGCAGGTGCGCGGCGAGATAATCGTCCTTGGGCAACGGCAGCACGCCCGGCAGCTTGAAGCTGGCGTCGAGCACTTTGACGTTGGCGTCGTTGATGTGCGCGGCGAGCCATTCGGTGGAGACGAGGGGGTCGGTGGGGGTGTCAGTCATTGATGTACTCTCTGGCAACTTTGTCGGTCGTCATGCCCGGGCTTGTCCCGGGCATCCACGTCTTTCGGCGCGCGAGCAAGAACGTGGATGGCCGGGACAGGCCCGGCCATGACGGAGTGTGTGGTACGCGCGGTATCCAATTCACCCCTTCTTCTTCGGCTCCCACGCTTCCGTCGGCCCACCGGCATCGCGCCAGGCGGCGTAGCCGCCGGCGATGTGGGCGACGGGCTTCAGGCCCATGTCCTGCGCGGTCTTGGCCGCGAGTGCGGAGCGCAGGCCCCCGGCGCAGTGGAAGACGAACTTCTTGTCCTCCTGGAAGACCGGCTTGGCGTAGGGGCTCTGCGGGTCGATCCAGAATTCCAGCATGCCGCGCGTGCAGGCGAACGCGCCGGGGATGCGACCGTCGCGCTCGATCTCGCGAGGGTCGCGGATGTCGACGATGACGACGTCGCCATTCTTGGAGATCTCGATGGCGTCCTTGGCGTTGAGCGTCTCGATCTCGGCATTGGCCTCGTCGATCAGCGCCTTGATGCCGCGGGTGATGTTTTGGGGCATGTGGTTCTCCCTCTTGTTGTCATTCCGGGGCGCGCGCAGCGCGAGCCCGGAATCCATTCCTCTACACGCACTGCGGCCCGATGGATTCCGGGCTCGCCCTTCGGGCGCCCCGGAATGACGAGAAGCTAGTGCGTCAATTCCTTCATCGCACCCTCAAGCCCCTCGATCGTGATCGGGTACATGCGGTTCGCAAAAATGCGTTTGATGATTGTGGTCGATTCCGAATAGTCCCAATGCTTCTGAGCGACCGGATTGAGCCACACCGCATGCGGATAGGTGCGGATGATGCGGTCGAGCCAGACCGAGCCCGGCTCCTCGTTGACATGCTCGACCGAGCCGCCGGGCACCATGATCTCGTACGGGCTCATCGACGCATCGCCGACGAACACGATCTTGTAGTCGTGCGGGTATTTGTGCAACACGTCCCAGGTCGGCGTGCGGTCGGTGAAGCGGCGCTTGTTCTGCTTCCACACGCCCTCATAGAGGCAGTTGTGGAAGTAGAAATACTCCATGTGCTTGAACTCGCTCTTCGCCGCCGAGAACAGCTCCTCGACCTGCTCGATATGCGCGTCCATGGAGCCGCCGATGTCGAAGAACACCAAAAGCTTCACCGCATTGCGCCGCTCGGGGCGCATGTGGACGTCGAGATAGCCGTGATTGGCGGTCTCGCGGATGGTGGTGTCGAGATCGAGCTCGTCGGGTGCGCCGGTGCGCGCGAATTTGCGCAGGCGGCGCAGCGCCACCTTGATGTTGCGGATGCCGAGCTCGACATTGCCGTCGAGGTCCTTGAACTCGCGCTTGTCCCACACCTTCACGGCGCGGTTGTTGCGGTTCTTCTCCTGGCCGATGCGCACGCCCTCGGGATTGTAACCGTGGGCGCCGAACGGCGAGGTGCCGGCGGTGCCGATCCACTTCGAGCCCCCCTGGTGCCGCCCCTTCTGCTCTTCGAGGCGCTTCTTCAGGGTCTCCATGAGCTTGTCCCAGCCCATGGCCTCGATCTGCTTCTTCTCTTCGTCAGTCAGGTATTTTTCGGCGAGCTTCTTCAGCCACTCCTCGGGGATCTCCGCCTTCTCCATGGCGTCGAGCAGGTTTTCCAGCCCCTTGAACACCGTGCCGAAGACGCGGTCGAACTTGTCGAGGTTGCGCTCGTCCTTCACCAGCGAGGTGCGCGACAGGTAGTAGAAATTCTCCACCGAATAATCCGACAGGTCAGCGTCGAGCGCCTCCATCAGCGTGAGGTATTCGCGCAGCGTCACGGGGACCTGCGCATCGCGCAGAGAAGTGAAGAATTGCAGGAACATGGGTGACAGATTGCCCGTCGGGTGGCTGACGTCAAGGGGCGGAGACCGCCGCGGGGTGCTGGACCGCGAAGCTTTTTGCTCTAGAATTGGGGCCCTCACGGGGTTGTTTTGGGGACGTTTGCAATGGGAATTGTCGCAGCACTCATCATCGGTGCGATCGCGGGCTGGCTTGCGGGCAAGATTGTCCACGGGGCGGGATTTGGACTGATCGGCAACATCGTCGTCGGCATCATCGGTGCGCTGGTCGCAAGCTGGGTGTTGCCCCAGCTGCACATCCAGCTGGCAACGGGCACGGTCGGCGCCATCGTGGACGCCACGATCGGCGCGGTGATTGTGCTCGTCATCCTTTCGCTGATAAAACGGGTCTGAAAGCCTGACCGAACCAGGAACAGCCGCCGCGAGCGGCCGTTCGCTTGTCGCGACGGGGCCGACGCCTCTCGCCGACGATGACCCAAGGACACGCGATGAAATTTACCGGCACCAAGGACTATGTTGCGACCGACGATCTCAAGGTCGCCGTCAATGCCTCGATCGTGCTCGAGCGCCCGCTCCTCATCAAGGGTGAGCCCGGCACCGGCAAGACGGTGCTGGCGGAGGAAGTCGCGAAGGCTCTGAACGCGCCGCTGCTGACCTGGCACATCAAGTCCACCACCAAGGCGCAGCAGGGCCTCTACGAATACGACGCGGTGTCGCGCCTGCGCGACAGCCAGCTCGGTGATAGCAGGGTGTCTGACATCAAGAACTACATCAAGCGCGGCAAGCTGTGGGACGCCTTCACCGCCGAGCAGCGGCCGGTGCTCTTGATCGACGAGATCGACAAGGCCGACATCGAATTCCCGAACGACCTCCTGCTCGAGCTCGACCGCATGGAATTCCATGTCTACGAGACCGGCGAGACGATCAAGGCCAAGCAGCGCCCGATCATGATGATCACCTCCAACAACGAGAAGGAGCTGCCGGACGCGTTCCTGCGCCGCTGCTTCTTCCACTACATCAAGTTCCCCGACGCCGACACGATGGGCCGCATCGTCGACGTCCACTTCCCCGGCATCAAGAAGCGCCTGGTCGAGGAAGCGCTGCGCATCTTCTTCGAGGTGCGCGAGGTGCCCGGCCTGAAGAAGAAGCCGTCCACGTCGGAGCTTCTGGACTGGCTCAAGCTGCTGCTCAACGAGGACATGAGCGTCGAGCAGCTGCGCGAGCGCGACCCGCGCAAGCTGATCCCGCCGCTGCACGGCGCGCTGCTGAAGAACGAGCAGGACGTGCATCTGTTCGAGCGGCTGGCATTTTTGAGCAGACGGGAAGTGTGACCTTCCCGTGTCCCGGACGCGCTGCAGCGTGCAACGCTGCTGCGCAGAGCCGGGACCCAGTAGGCGACACGGTACAATGCGGCGACATGGGCCCCGGCTCTGCAGCGCACCGTCAAGAGACGCTGCGCTGCGTCCGGGGCACGAGAGTAGAGTTCGGTGCGCCGCTTTCTCCACACCGTCATTGCGAGCGCAGCGAAGCAATCCGGAATCCCTCCGCGGTGACAGTCTGGATTGCTTAGCTGCGCTCGCAATGACGGAGTATGAGGCAGCAGTTGCCCTTCCGACTCGCATTTTGAATCGCAGACACACCTTCGCAGCCTCGCGACGCATCTCGCCCGAGCTTTGCTCTCTCCGTCGCCCCCAAGGAAAGAGGGCGCAGGGAAGGCCGGGTGCCGGCTTGGCACCCGCGGTCCGCTGTGCGCAGATAGCGCAAAAGGACTGCACAGCGGCATACAGGTGCGGCCGAACACACGGCCTTCCCTGCGCGATGGTCGGACGGCTTATACCGTGATCTCCCGGGAGCCGAACTTTCCCTCTGGCCGCCCTCGCCCCGCGAATTGGATGATGCCGTCTGCCCGGTTGGGCTCGCGCACATCTCCGCGACAGGCTTGACCGTAGCAACGACGGCCAGGACCACACGGTTTTGCCGTACGCAGCTCATCCGGCTTCGCCAAGAGGCTTCGCCGGACTTCAGCGCCGCTCGTCCGCACGAAGCCTCGGGCTCACAGGGACTACCCGCCCTGCCCACGCCTCTCGCGCACGACGCTGCCGCGTCCACCGCAACCCGGCCCGCGTTTCGAACGACTCGCGAACCGCCCCTCTTCGTCGGGCCGGGCTGCTTCGATGTATGCCGCAATTCCGAATTTCGGTAAAGTGGAATATTTTTGCGAGAAGGGGTTGACGGGTTGCGGGTGTTTTGCCCGACGGGACACGAAAGATGGATTGTTCAGGCTTCCCCCGAAGATCGGGGCAACATCCCTCCGCATCGCCCATCTCGGCCATCACGGCGCCTTGCGCTTGACCGCCTTGCGCAAGGTCTCGTCGATCCGCGATTGCCAGCCCGGCCCGGTCGACTTGAAATGCTCGACCACCTCCGGGCTGAGGCGCAACGAGACGAGCTTCTTCGTCGGCGCCTTGTTCGGGCCGCGGCCCTTCCGGATGGATGCGCCGAGATCTGGGAAGACCTCGGCAAACGGTCGCGCCTTGGCAAAGTCCGCCTTTGTCAGCTCCGGATTATCGCTGACTGCGCGCAGGTCCCTCTTTGTGTAGCCTGACTTCTTCCTAGCGTTCGGCATAGAGTTTCCTTTCGCTGCGGCTTGCCGGTCGCATGCTGATGATGCTGACGCCCTCGCGGCCGAGCCGGGCGAATACGACAACAATGACGCCACGGATGCTCACGCCGACCGCGATCCAGCGCTTGCTCTTGTTGTGCGAGGGAATGACCAGCGCGGTGTCGAAGAACGCTTCGTTGAGATCGGCAAAGTCCAGCCCGTGCTTGTCGAAGTTGGCGAGCCGCTTCGGTTCGTCCCAGACGATCTTCATTGCCTTTAATGTAGCTACGATTTAGCCGTCTGTCAATATCTTGTAGCTACAAAATAGCTCGTAGGGTGGGTTAGCGTCAGCGTAACCCACCTCTTCCGTTTCCGCATCGGCAGAAGTGGTGGGTTACGCCAGCGAACTGCGCTTCGCGCAGCCCGCTAGCTAACCCACCCTACGCCACCGTGCCTTTCACGCCACCGCCGCATCGGGCACGCGCGCCGCTTCCATCGGCGCCTTGCCGCGGATCAGGTCCGAGGCACGATCCGCGATCATCATCGTCGACGCATTCAAGTTGGCCGAGATCATGCGCGGCATCACGGAGGCGTCGATGACGCGGAGGCCTTCGAGGCCGTGGACGCGGAGCTGGTCGTCGACGACCGCCCAGGTGGAATCCGCCGGGCCCATGCGGCAGGTGCAGCCGGGGTGGAAGGTGGTGGTACCGCGCTCGGTGGCGGCCGCCAAAAACTCGTCGTCGGTGTTGATGTTGGGACCGGGGAAATCCTCGTAGGCGTAATAGGGCGAGAGCGGCGCACTCTTGAGCAGGCGCCGCGCGAGCTTCATGCCGCCGACGATGACGCGGCGATCGAGCTCGGCGTCCAGATAATTGGTCTGGATGATCGGCGGCGCGAACGGATCATTGGAGCGGATGCGGACATAGCCGCGGCTCTCCGGGCGCTGCTGCCAGGACGCCACCGTCATGCCGGGCTCGTCTTCGAGCTGGCCCTGCACGCCTTCCTTGTAGGACGCCGGCGTGAAGGTGAGCTGGAGGTCGGATGAGTCGGCACTCTCGCCGGAGTGCCAGAAGCAATAAACCATGGTCGGCGACAGCGAGAGCAGGCCGCGGCGCGCGGTCGCCCATTTCAGCGCCTCGATCCACAGCGAGACACCGCGGCGGAGCTCGTTGATGGTCTTGATGTCTTTGACGCGCGCCACCGTGCGGGGGGCGTAGTGGTCCTGCAGGCCTTCACCGACCGGCAGCGCGTGACGGACCGCGATGCCGTGCTGCTGCAGCAGATCGGGCGAGCCGACGCCGGAGAGCTGCAGCAGTTGCGGCGAATTATAGGTGCCGCCGGACAGGATGACTTCCTTGTTGGCGCGCACCTCCACCGGCGTGCCGCCGCGGCCGCCCTTGGTGTAGCGCACGCCGACGGCGCGCTTGCCCTCGAAGATGATCTCGGTGGCATGCGCATGGGTGTGCACATGCACGTTGGGCCGCTTCATCGCGGGCTTGAGGAAGGCGGTCGAGCCGGAGACGCGCAGGCCCTTGTCGATGGTGCGCTGGCAGTACGAGACGCCCTCTTGCTTGGCGCCGTTGTAGTCGGGGTTGCGCGGGATGCCGAGCGAGACCGCGCCTTCCATGAAGGCCTCGCAGAGCGGGTCGCGCCACTCCATGGTCGTGACCGTGAGCTTGCCGTCGCGGCCGCGGAAGGTGCTGTCGCCCTCGCCGACCCGCTTCTCCAGCCGCTTGAAGTAAGGCAGCACGTCGGTATAGCCCCAGCCGCGATTGCCCATCTGCGCCCAGGTGTCGAAATCCATGCGCTGGCCGCGGTTGTAGATGTGGCCGTTGATCGAGGAGGAGCCACCGAGCGTCTTGCCACGCGGCGCATAGATGCTGCGCCCGCCGGTCCAGGGCCCCGGCTCCTGCTGATAGGCCCAGTTGATGCTCTTCATGTGGAAGGTCTTGATGAAGCCCGCCGGCAGATGGATGTAGGGATGCCAGTCGGACGGGCCGGCTTCCAGCACGCAGACGCTGACGTTGGGGTCTTCGCTCAGCCGGCTGGTGAGCACGCAACCCGCAGAGCCCGCGCCGACGATCACATAATCAAATCTGTCCATGGTGCCTCGGCCGCTCCTAGCGCGGCTTGTCGTTGAGTTGAAATTCCAGATGCGTCTGCACCGTCGGCCATTCGGCGGCGGTGATGCTGTAGACCACAGTGTCGCGCAAGCTGCCGTTCGGCGCGACCTGGTGGCTGCGCAAAATGCCGTCCTGTTTGGCGCCGAGGCGCTCGATGGCGCGGCGGCTCTGGTGGTTGAAGAAGTGGGTGCGGAATTCGACCGCGATGCAGTTCAGCGTCTCGAAGGCGTGGCGCAGCAGCAAGAGCTTGCACTGCGTGTTGAGCGGGCCGCGCTGCGCGCTCTTGCCGTACCAGGTCGAGCCGATCTCGACGCGGCGGTTGGCGGCATCGATGTTCATGTAAGTGGTCATGCCGACGATGTTGCCGCCGGCGTCGAACACGGTGAACGGCAGCATCGAGCCCGCAGCCTGCAGCCCCAGGCGCCGGTCGATCTCCTTGGCCATGTTGTCCGGCAGCGGGATCGCGGTGTACCAGAGCTTTGACAGCTCGCCATCCTTCACGGCCGTCACCAGCCCGTCGAGATGCTGCTGCGACAGCGGCTCGAGACGGGCGTGCTGTCCACGCAGGGTGATGGGATCGGGCCAGGGCATTTCTCACTCCATATTGACTGCTGTCATTCCGGGGCGACGCGAAGCGGCGAGCCCGGAATCCATAACCACCGCTCGGGGTTATGGATTCCGGGCCTGCGTGCCGGCGCACGCATCCCGGAATGACGACGGATGTATTGGCACGGCTCGTCCAGATACATTCACTTGTTCAAAAAGTTCAACGGCAAACCGCCACGCGGCCAGTCCATGGCGACGAGCTCGCCCTTGCCCGATAGCGTGATATAGGCGGTCTTCAGCCCGGAGCCGCCGAAGGCGATGTTGGTGGTGACGCGGTCGCCGGTCGGGACCTGCTCGACCAGCGTGCCGTCCGGCGCGATCACCGAGATGCAGCCGGAAACGAGGGTGGCGACGCAGACATTGCCGCCGGCTTCCACCGCGAGCGAGTCGAACATCTGGTAGCCGCCGAGGCCGCAGATCGGCTTGCCGCGCTCGCCGCGATAGATCACGTCGCGCGGCTTCAGCGTGCCGGGCGCGGAGAGCTCGTAGGCCCAGAGCCGGCCGGTCGGCGTCTCCGCGATGTAGACGGTATTCTCATCCGGCGACAGCCCGATGCCGTTCGCCGGCAATATGCCGTGCACGACCTCGACCAGCTCGGTCATCCCAGGCTTGAGGTAGTACATGCCGCCGACGTCCATTTCGCGGGCGCGGCGCTTGCCGAGATCGGAGAACCACAGGCCGCCCTGCTTGTCGAACACCAGATCGTTCGGCCCGCGCAGATCGTGCGCGCCGCATCTGGTGACGACGGTCTCGACCTTGCCGGATTGCAGATCGACGCGCTGGATCGAGCCGCCGAGGTAATCGTCGGGCTGCGGGCCCGGCATGATCATGTTGCGGGTCGGGATCCAGGAGAAGCCGCCATTGTTGCAGATGTAGATCTTGCCGTCGGGGCCAAGCGCGGCGCCGTTCGGCCCGCCCGGAATTTTCGCGACGATCTCCTTGCGGCCGTCGGGATAAACGCGCGTCAGGCGCTGGCCGCGGATCTCCACCAGCACCACCGAACCATCAGGCATCACGACCGGCCCTTCGGGAAATTCGAGGTCGGTGGCGAGAACGCGGACGTTGGACGTGGCGGTGGACATTGGGGCCCCTCCCGGCTGATTGTTATGACTTGCACGGGATGTCCGGCACGGGCCCCACACGCAAGATTTGCCTGCGGTTATGACAAAGACACCCCGGCTTGCCAAGCAAGCGGGATGGTATGCCAGCGTTGCGGAAGCCTACGGCTTCACCGGCAGCCAGATCTCGAAGCCGCCATTGCCGGTTGCGGGATCGAACGCCTCGTCGTAGCGCTCGAAACTCGGCGCGTCCGCGGCCGTCAAACCCGAGGCGGGCAGCCATCGATTCCAGATCGTGTTGACGGTGCGGCGGATCGAGGCGACGTGCTCGGTATGCGTGAACACGGCATAGCGCTGCTCGGGGATGCGGATGCGGGCGAAGCGTCGCGGCAGGTCCGAGAACTCGGCGACCTCGACGCCAGCGATGTAGTCGAAATTGCCGGAATCGTCGCCGTTGCAGCAGACGCCGTAGGCGACCTGTCCGACCCTCGAGGGAATATCGGCGACCTCCTGATGAAAGCGGTGCCACAGGCCGGGGATGACGGCGCCGTTGTCGCAAGAGATGCGCTCGCCGGGACCGGCGACGAGCAACGCCCGCGCGGTCTCGAAGCGCGGCGGGGCGAGATGGTCGAGCATGGTGGAGTCCATGAGGATCGGCTCCTGAAGCTTGAGGTCATTGGCGGACATTGCCGCCCTGACCGCTTCGGGCGTGGTGCCGAATTGGTCGCGGAACGCGCGGGTGAAAGCTTCGTGCGAGCCGTAGTCGGCCTCCAGCGCGACGCTGAGGATATCAGGCGCGCCGTTCGCGAGAAGACGCGCCGCCTCTGTCAGCCGCCGCGCGCGCAAATAGCGCATCACCGGAAGTCCGGTGGCTGCGGCAAACGCGCGCACGATGTGGAACCGCGACACGCCCGAGATCGCAGCGATCTCGTCGAGCGTCATCGGCTCGGCCAGATGGCTCTCGATATACCAGAGCGCGCGCTGGGCAGGGTTCATGGCGGCTCAACCCTCGTTCGAAGCGTGACGATGATGCGCCGTCGGCGCCGGCTTCGCTTGATCGGCATTGCTGTCCTCGCGGGAGGATAGTCCGGGAATGGCCACTGGCAACGCCCTGGCGTTCGCGGCTAGACTGTTTGGAAACCGCTCACGAGAAAGAGGAACCCGCGTCATGGAAATCACCGATGTGCGGGCACACCATATCCGCATCCCCTATGACGCCGGCGTTGCGAGCTTCCGCCAGGGCGCATCCGCGATCACCGCGCTCGACATGGTGCTCGTCGAGGTCACCACCGACGCCGGGCTGACCGGCTGGGGCGATGCGTTCGCCTATGTCTGCCCGCGCACCACGCGCAGCGCCGTCGAGGAGATGATCGCGCCGCAGGCCCGCGGGCTGAAGGTGCCCGATGCCGCCGGCATCCCCGCCGCGATGGAGCAGATCCAGCGCAATCTGCATCTGTTCGGCCGCTACGGCATCACCATGTTCGCGATCTCGGGGCTCGACATCGCGCTCTGGGACCTTGCTGCCAAGGTCGAGGGCGTGCCCCTGCATCGCCTGCTCGGCGAGACCAGGCGCACGGCCATTCCCGCCTATGCGAGCCTGCTGCGGATCGGCTCCCCCCCCCACATCGCGGCCGAATGCAGGAAGGCGCTGGCGCTCGGCTATGGCGCAATCAAGCTGCACGAGACCACGGCGCCTGCGGTGTTCGCCGCGCGGGAGGCGATCGGGCCGACCATTCCGCTGATGGTCGACATGAACTGTCCGCTCACGGCCGAGCAGGCGATCGCGTTCGCAACCTCATGTCGGGACGCGCGGCCGATGTTTCTGGAGGAGCCGGTGTGGCCGCCCGAAAACTTCGCCGCGCTCGCCGAGGTCCGAAGCAAAGGCGGGCTCGGGATCGCCGCCGGCGAGAATGCCTGCACGGAATATCAATTCCGCCAGATGATGGAGGCGGGCGCGGTGAGCCACGCCCAGCCGTCGGTGACCAAGGTCGGCGGCATCACGGAATTTCTGAAGGTCGCGGCGCTCGCCGATCAGCTCGGCGTCGAGATCGTTCCGCACTCCCCGTATTTCGGTCCGGGTCTGCTCGCGACGCTGCATCTCCTCGCGACACGCGACGACGGGCTGGTCGAGATGTTCTATCTCAAGCGCGAGGCCTGCCTCTGGGGCGGCCGCGCGGATAGCGATGCCACCGGCCATGTCGCGGTGCCTTCGGGACCCGGGCTCGGTTATGAGCCCGATCGGGACGTGATGGAGCGATATCGCGTGACGTGACCGGCGCGCTCATTTCGCGTCCTTCGCCGGCGGCGCGTCCTGCTTCTTCTTCAGATCCTCGGCCGTCTTCACCTGGGCGGCCTGGAGATCGAGAAGCGTCTTCTGCAGGCCCGCGAGGTTCGTCTTCAACGCGTCGATCTGGCGGTTTGCTGCATCCAGCTTCTGCTGGTGGTCGAGCGTGAGCTTGGTGATCGTCTTCTGCAGGAAGTCGACATTGCTCTGCAGGCAGCTGGTGCGCCGCTCCATGGTCTTCTCGACCGTGCAGATCTCGATGCCGGGCACGTCCTGCGCGTGCACCTGCGCATTCGCCAGCGTTGCGAGCAGCAATATTGCGAAACAAATGCCGGCGTTTCGAAGCAGCATGAGAGGTTCCTCGTCCAATCGATCACGGCAATGTGCGCTTTTTGCGCACAGCCACTCAGGGCTACCACACTCGTACCGCATTCTCGCGTTGAGCTTGCATCGTTCCCTTGGACGGGGAACGATGATCGGCACGCGGAAGAAGTGGGCGCTGTTCCGCGGCTTTGTTTAGGGGAGATTTTTGGAATGGCAACGCGCGATAGACGACTGGCGGAATTCGACGGCGCCGGAGAACCACCGCCGGGGCTTGCGCTCGAAGTGCTGTGCGAGGACCACAGCGGAACGTACCAGCTGCCGTTCGCCTGCCGCTATGTCGAGGGACGCTGGCAGAACCACGAGGCCGGCATCGCGGTGGAAGCGACCGTCATCGGCTGGGGGCCGCC
>NZ_AJQF01000453.1:0-3911 GCF_000261705.1 Bradyrhizobium genomosp. III
CCTGACGCCTGCATCTGTTCCAAAATGCAACGGCGCCGCGCTCCGCCTTAACCTTCGGAACGCGGCCCGAACGAATCACGTCCGAATCGGCCGAACGGCCGCGTACGCAGCTGTTCACGGCTAGATGTCGATGCGGCTCTACCGGCGCGTACAATATCTGCGCAGCGCGGCGGATGGCCCGGGCCGGGCACGGGCGCCAAAGGTTAATCGCGACAAGGGCATAGCGCGCAAGACCACCCTGGCCGGCACCCGCCCCCGAAACAGGCAGGGTCAGGCAAGGACTGCCTAATATTCGACCTCGAGCTCCTCGATCTCGGCCGGCTCCTCGCTCGCCGCCGCGATCCATTCCTTCATCTCATCCATCGCCATGATGGTGTCGGCGTAGGCCTTCAGCTGCGGCTCGAGCTTGACGTCATAGGTGACGAAGCGCGTCACCACAGGCGCGTACATCGCATCCGCCATGGTGCGCCGCTCGCCGAACAGGAACGGGCCGCCGGATTTTTCCAGGCAGTCGCGCCAGATCGACCAGACCCGGTCGATGTCGGCCTGGGCGCGCGACCAGATCTTGAAGCCGGGAAAATGTCCTTTCAGATTGACGGGCAGCGAGGCGCGCAAGGTGGTGAAGCCGGAATGGATTTCGCCGCAGATCGAGCGGCAATGGGCGCGCTGCACGCGGTCATCAGGCAGCAGGCCGGCTGACGGCATCGCCTCGTTGAGGTATTCGGCGATCGCAAGCGTATCCCAGACCACGGCACCGTCGTGCCGCAGACACGGCACCAGGATCGACGACGACAGCAAGAGGATTTCGGCGCGCGCCGACGGATCGTCCGGCGCGGTGACGATTTCCTCGAAATCGAGCCCGGAGAATTTCGTCAGCAGCCAGCCGCGCAGCGACCAGGACGAGTAGTTCTTGCTGCTGATGGTCAGTGTCGCCTTCGCCATATGGCCCTTCCCTCACGCCTGGGAGCGCACTGCCGCGCGTGCGCGCCCCGTCCTTCCCGCCCAAAGAGCAGCAAGCGACGTGCCAATTTTCCCGGCGGTCCGGCCCCCATCTGGCTTCGATATTGCATCAAGACGGGGGACAGGTGGGCACTTCAGTATGATGTCGATGTATTATCAGGCCTTTCAGAACCAGATGGACCTGACTGCGCCGTGGCGCGCGGGGGCTTCGTCCGCGCTCAGATTCCTCAATCTGGTGCCCCAGGGCATGTCGGATCAGGTCGTCGGCCGGCTGTCGGCGGCGCTGGAGCTGATCTCGCGCTCCACCCTCACCTATCATCGCCCGGCCTACGGCATCGACAGCGTCATGGTGGGCAATCGCGAAGTCGCCGTCACCGAGGAGATCGCCTACGCGACACCGTTCGGCTCGCTGCTGCACTTCAGGAAGGACGGCGTGACGGAGCAGCCGCGCATGCTGCTGGTGGCGCCGATGTCCGGCCATTTCGCAACGCTGCTGCGCGGCACCGTGCAGACGCTGCTGCAGGACCACGACGTCTACATCACCGACTGGCACAATCCGCGCGACATCCCGCGCAGCGAGGGCCGCTTCGGGCTCGACGACTACACCGAGCATCTGATCGATTTCCTCGGACAGCTCGGCCCGCGCCCGCACATGGTCGCGATCTGCCAGCCGTCGGTATCGGCGCTCGCGGCCGCCGCGATCATGTGCGAGGACAACCATCCCTCGCGCCCGGCGACGCTGACGCTGATGGCAGGGCCGATCGACACCCGCATCCAGCCGACCAGGGTCAACGACTTCGCCAAGAGCAAGCCGATCGAATGGTTCGAGCAGAACCTGATCAACTACGTGCCGATGCAGTGCCGCGGCGCGCTGCGGAAAGTCTATCCCGGCTTCGTGCAGCTCACCGCCTTCGTCTCGATGAACCTCGAGCGCCACATCAAGCAGCACATGGATCTCGCCAACCACATCGCCAAGGGCGAGAAGGACAAGGCCGCGACCATCAAGACCTTCTACGACGAATATTTCGCCGTGATGGACCTGCCGGCCGAGTTCTACATCGAGACCGTGCGCGACGTCTTCCAGGAGCACCTGTTGCCGCAAGGCAAACTGATGCATCGCGGCCGCCCCGTGAACACCAAGGCGGTCAGCCGCATGGGGCTGATGACGGTCGAGGGCGAGAAGGACGACATCTGCTCGATCGGCCAGACCCTTGCTGCCCAAGACCTCTGCACCGGCGTGCGCGCCTATCGGCGCGTCCACCACATGCAGGCCGGCGTCGGCCATTACGGCGTGTTCTCAGGCCGGCGCTGGAATAACGAGATCTATCCGCTGCTGCGGGATTTCGTGCACGTGAATTCGTGACACCACGCCGCGGCGCGCTGGAATTGCTCTTCAAGCCCGTATCGAGCCGGGCCACGCGACGACTTGCCCTGACATCACCAGGCGGTTGCGTCCGCCCTCCTTCGCGGCGTAAAGCGCCTTATCCGCAGCCGCTATCAGCGACGTGCAATCCGCCTTGTCGCCGAACGACATATGTGTGGCGCCACCAATGCTGAGGGTGACCTGCCTGGATGACGCGTTGAGCGCGTGCAGGATGCCGAGGTCCTCGATCGCCTGCCGGATTCGCTCGCCGACCTGCTCGCAACCTCCTGCATCGGTATTCGGTAGTAGCAAGGCGAATTCCTCACCACCGTACCGGGCCGCCACGTCTGCCGGCCGTCTGGCCTGCTGCGCCAGGACCCCCGCGATTGAGCGGAGACATGAATCGCCCGCTTGATGCCCGTACCGGTCGTTGAAGCTCTTGAAATGATCGACGTCCATCAGCAGCAGTGACAGAGGCGTTCCTTCCCGCCTGGCCCGGTCCCATTCCGCCTCCAGCCGCTCGTCGAAGTGTCGGCGGTTTGCCAAGGCCGTCAGGCCGTCCGAACGGGCGAGAGCCGCCAGCCTATCCTCCAGATCCTTGCGTTCGGTCATGTCGCGCGAGATCGCCACCACGCCGTTGATGTGTCCACTCTGCGCACTCCTCGTGACGCGCAGTGCAGTTTCGACCCAGATCTCTTCCTTCTCACGATGACGGGTGCGATACGTGATTCTCGCCTCCTCGGCTTCGCCGTTCATCAATGCGGAGAGCGTTTGCTCAACTCGGGCCAGATCCGCGGGATTGATGCCGGCGAGGGCTGATGTATCCACCAATTCGTTCGGAGCCCAGCCAAGGATTCGAGCGGTGGACGGCGACGCATAGAGGATCCGTCCATCGACTGCGACGCGCATGACCATGTCTCCCGACTGCTCTGCAAGGAGGCGAAAATCCGCCTCCTTGGCGACCAGGGCAGCGGCCATCTTCTGCCGCAGGTGCAACTGGCGCACCAGAAAGAGCCCGGCAACACCGAGCCCAGCTGTCAGCGCCAGGACTGCGGCAATGCGCGTCAGCGCGGCTCGGCGCCAGGGGGCCAAGACGTCATCTTCCGATTCCGTAGCAACGAGGAGAACGGGGTAGCGGCTGCTGAGTCGATAGAAGCTCAGACGCCGGACGCCGTCGAGAGGCGACGTGAAGTAGTAGACGTCCGCGGCCGGCCGCTCACGGATAATCTTGAAGAGCGGAGCACTCGACAGATCGCGGCCCGTATATCCGTTGTCCGGGCTACGCGCGAGGATAATGCCGTTCGCTGTCGCCAGTGCAATTGAACCGCTCTGGCCGACGTCGAAACCACGATAAAACTGCAGAAAATAGTCGACGTCGATCGTGGTAAGGGCAACTCCGGCAAAACTGCCGTCAGGATGATTGAAGCGCCTCGACGCGGTGATGATCCATTGCCCCCCCGACCTGCTCCTCACTGGAGACCCAATGAAGGTGCCCCGGTCAGCCACGGCACGATGATGCTGGAAATACTCTCGGTCGCTGTTGTTGAGGCCGGCGAAATCCACAGGCTCGCTGGTCGCGAGCCAGCGG
>NZ_AJQF01000454.1:0-16160 GCF_000261705.1 Bradyrhizobium genomosp. III
GCGCGGATCCGGTTCGCGGCTTTGCGCCGGGAAAGAAAGGTCTGAATCTTGGCGATTGCCGCCGGGCTGGTTCCCTCGAGTTCGAGTTGGCCAACCAACACATTGAGAACGGTGTCCGCGAGTTCGAACGTATCGTCCGCGTGCTGCGTCACCGACCGGGCCAGATTGGCCATGTCTGTTTCGGAGCCCTTCAGCACCGTCTGTCGCGAGGACCACTCCCGCCAACCGCTGATTGCGACAATCGCCAAGCAGGCGACCGCCACGAATGCCGAGGCCCAGAGCGTCAGACGCCCCTGGCGAACATCACTACGGTGATCGATCAAGAGACGCAGCCAGGTTCAGTAAAGCTCGTCGGATGCAGGCTTCGAACTCCGGCAAGATGTCCCAAGTCGTCGATCCGCGGTTGAGGCCGAATGACCAGGCTCTCTGCCGGCAGACGCACCGTCGGCGAGAGCGATGCGGGCTTCGCGCCAGTTGTAACAATGTGAGGCAACGGCGCGGCCATTGACCAGATGTTCTTGAGCATAGCCCTGTTCACGGAGCATGCGATGACACCGTTCCCCTTCAGACGGGCGACGGTAAAGAGCTTGCGGATCAGCAGGTCTCGTTCAAGCGACTGCGGCAAATGGAACTGCAGCCCGATGAGATGGCCTCTTTGTTGCACGACCATCGCGTCGATCCACCCCACCTGCGCGATGTGCACGCGCAGCGGTTCTCCAGCGCGAGGACAGTCAATGCCGGCGCCGAGCAGAACGCCGGCGCCAGAGAGGGAGATGTTGCTCACGCGCCCGGAAAGCCGCTCGCCGGTGCCAGTCTCGATCAAGACTGATTCATCGAAGTCGAAACGCTCTTCGGCGCGTCCCATCCGCGCCTGCAGCGAGGTCATGCAGACGAAGAAGAGCACGACGATGTTCACCACCGACCAGAAGGCGACCATCGGTAGAGCGGCCGGATGATCGATCATCCGCCATTCCGGGATGGTGTTCAGAAACAGGCCCACAACCGTCAACGCCATCAAGGCCGCTGACGGCCAGAATATCTCCGCGGCGTAGCTTGCGCACCGCGCGGCAGCTCCCTTGGGCGTCACCCTGAACGCATGTCCCGTCGGCTTGACGAGAGTCCCAAGCACCGTCGGCAGAATCTTGAAGCTCTGGATCGTCGCCGACACCTGAGCGGCGAGCGGAAAATGCGCGTGCGGCGCAAACCACGAGATGCCGCCGTTGAGCGCCAGGATCGCGGGGAATAAGTAGTAGAAGACCGACTCAGGGGTAACGTCGACGACAGGCGCGAGCCCAGTCCACATGAACACGATCGGAACCACCACGACCGTGAGCGCCCGCAGGCCCAATGAGAGCCAATGGGTCGGAAAGAACAGGAGCCGTTGCATCAAGCCCAATCCGGGGCCGAGCGGGCCGTCGGCGAGATACAGCGTCTGGATCGCGCCACGCGCCCAGCGTTGCCGCTGCACGAAAAAGGCGTCAAGGCTTTCCGGCGCCAGTCCAATCGCCAGCGGCTCGTGTAGATAGCGAGTGACGTACCCCTTGCGCAGCAGGACCAGCGTCAGCAGGATGTCTTCCGTAATGGACTGGGTCGGCAAGGCATCGCCCACCGCGCGGAGTGCTGCGCGACGCGTGACGGAGTTGGAACCACAACAGAAGGCACCATCCCAGCCGTCGCGCGCTGGCATGATGGAATCGAAGAAGAACCGTTGCTCGTCCGGCAGCCCCCTGTGCAGGCCAAGATTCGCCTGCATCGGGTCCTCATTGTAGAAGGTGTGCGGGATCTGAACGATTCCGATCTTTGGATCAGCGAAGAAGCCCATCGACCGCATCAGGAAATTGCGCTGCGGCACGAAGTCCGCGTCAAAGATCGCGAAGAACTCGCCGCTCGTCTTCGTCAGCGCATGATTGATATTGCCGGCCTTGGCATTCAAGTTGTCGGCGCGCGTGAGATACCCGGCGCCCTTGTGTTCGCAGAGTTCCTTGAGCCAGGGTCTGCGACCATCATCCAGGACCCAGACGTGGAAGTTTGGATAGTCCAGACACAGCGCGCCAGTGATCGTCTTTTCCAGCACCTCGAATGGCTCGTCATAGGTCGGAATAAAGACGTCGACCGAGGGCAGCTCGTCATCCGGCAGGCTGCGAAGCCGATGCTCGTGCTGATCTGCTTCGCTGCTGCGATCGGTCCTGCGAAGGAAAGTCAGATAGAGAATGAACTGATCTGTGAAGGTCAGAAGCTCGACGAAGAGACAGAACCAGATCCAGCCGACCTGATACCAAGTCCCGCTTGCCGGCAGCACGGTTGTGAAAATACGCCATTCGAGATAGCGGGCGACCACAAGCCAAACCACGATAAAGACCGCGACACGCGCCCAAAGGCGCGCGACTGGAAAGGTCGGCGCCAACAGGTACATCGCCGCAAAGATGCCCAGCATCGGCGCGAACAGCTGAGAGAGAGGCAGAGTCATGGCCTGCATGGAACATCTCGCTCACAGGGACGAATGATCGAGCTCCAGGCGCGCGGTCAGCCATTTCAACTTCGAGCTGACCAATCGTAGCAGGCCGTCGGCGCTACGCTCGAAGCGCACCTCAGCCAACCGTCCGATATCGCAGGAGCCGTTATGGTCGGCCGACGTCTCATTGGGCGGAAGCGATATCTCAACGGTAATGTTGCCCGGATCGGGCCGTGGCACCCGAGCCGCAAGCAGCCGATCATCGCCGTACGCTGCCGATCCGCGGACTTGCCGGATCTGGCCGGTCTTCCATTCGCGGCTCCCAATCAGGCGCACGGTAGCCGCATCTCCGGCCTTGATCTTCTCGAAATCGCGTTCGGGGAGTTCAACAACGATAAATCGGCGTTCGCAATCTGCAAAATCGAAGACCGATTGCCCTTCCGTGACCATCGAGCCCGGGCTGGCCGCGACCGACCAGACCACATGGGCTGCGGGCAAGGACAGATCGTAGTGATCGAGACGATCGAGCCGAGTGCGTTCCTCTGCGATTTCCGCGGCCAGCTGCGTGGCACGTGAGCTGTTCTGCAACAGGTCTGTCTCGAGCTCCTGGCGGCGGAGGACAAGCCGCTCGCGCTGCTGCTGAGAATACGGCACGTCATTGGCGTCGCCACGAAGATAAATGCCCTTCTCGGCCGCCCCCAACTCGGTCTTGAGGCGCTGCAGGCGTTCATCGGCCATCTGGCACCGCGTTGCGGTTGCCTCCTGCGAGGCCTGGGCCTCACCGGAGCGGATTTGCGAACTGATGCCGAGCTTCACGAGCCTCTCCATCCGGCCCGCGACATCGTTCCGCTGCCGCGCCTCGGCGAGACAGCCGCCTTTTTCAACTTCCGTTTCGCCGATCTCGTGGTTCAGGCGCGCGACCATCCCCAAACGATAGTCCTCGCTGCGCTCGCCGAGCTTGCGATCGAGCCCGGCGATTTCCTCGAGTTGCCGACGTGCGAGCTCGGCGCGTTTGGTGGACATGGCAAGCTGCTGATCGAGGTCCATGAGGTGCCGGCGATCCGGCGACCGCGCCCCGACCATCGGCACCACCCGGCTCTGCTGGAAATATTCGCCCTTGCGTGGAAGATCAGGCGAGAGCTGACCCGCGAAGGGTGCAGTCACCCGCATGAGCTCGGCATTGACGAATGCGGAGGGAGCGATTCGGTAGGTCACATACGGCAACAGGGCCCATCCGCTCAGCGCGATGATCCCGAGCGCCAGGGCTCGACGAACAACCCGGCTACGAATGAAACGTTCGACGTGCAAACGAACCACGACTGGATCTCCAATGGGCTTTGGTCGCTGCGCCAGCCGCAGCGAAGGCAAGCCTATCGCCGCATGGCCCGGCGCTGGGATGACGTCTGCGCCTTGAGGCAAGGAGCAATCCGACAACATTGCCGCCAGCCGAAATCAGGATTCGCCGCCGCGGCAGACTCGCCTTCGCAACCACGAGAAGCATATCTAGCATTCACCACAACAGGTTAAGCTGTGTCAAAACCGGATAACTACGGCTGCCGAGTCGAGGATCGAGATATCGACCCATTCCGGCTTGAAGTCGGCGCGGCGTTTGCGCCGATCGAATGGCGGCGCGGCTAACGCCCATTCCCAAGCAGCTCTTTCGCTTCTACGACTTCGGGAAGATTTCGCTCCGCATCGAACTCGGCGAGCAAGGGAGCAAGCACTTCAGAGACCGCTCCCGCTCGGTCCCTTGTCTTGTGCAGGCGAGCAAGTCCAAGGGCGCTGCGCAACTCGAACGTCTTCGCCTGCTGGCGTCGTGCGATTTGCAGCGCTTGCTCGAAGGCATCTTCGGCACCGGATTCGTCTGGAGGATCCTGACGCAACAAAAGCTCGCCATAGACGCGGTGCAGCTCGGCATCGAGCCAATGCTGGCCGGATTGCGCCACCCATGCGATCGATTCGCTCAGGATTTCCAGCCCGGTTTCGACTTGGCCCGACTCTGCGTCCGCCATGGCGACATGCATCCCCCAAAACGGTTCACAGAGGTAGCAGTCATTTTCGTGTAGCAAGGTCCAGCCGCGGCGCATTTCCGTAAGTCCAGTGGCTCGGTCGCCGTCGCGCCACTTGGCCAGGCCGTTCAGGTAGGTGCCCGCGGCCACATACAGCGGCATCGTGTGGTCGCGCGCGAGACCGAGCGCCAGGATCGTCTCTGTTTGCTGCAACATGCCGCCGCATACTCCGTCGAAGACGGCTCGATGCACAAGCGCATTGGCCTGGGAAAGCGCCCGTTTTTCTCCGGAAGCACTCACCGCTTCGGCGGCGAGGCGGCGTGCCCGGGCGATCCTGCCAAGCGGCCAAAGCACCAAGGCGAGAAACCTCATGATCACGAACGGAAGATCCAGCGCCGAGGCCCTGAACGTCGCTGGATCCGGCTCGGCGCCATAGATGTCCAGTGCCTGCTCGAGATGCACCCTCGCGTTCAAATAGTCGCCCCCGAACCAACAGGTCACCCCGCCGGTCCAATGTGCAACGACGGCGGCCACCGGTGAGTCCGGTCGTCGGTCGGCCGCGCTCTTGATGGCATCCGCCAGCTCCCGCATCGGAGCGAGCTCGCCGTGTGTCAGGCAGGCATTGAAGAGGCCCGAATGGATCGGCGCAAGTTCAACGGGATCATTGATGTCGACTGCGAACTGGCGCGCTCGCGTCCATGCCGCGACCGTTTCCGGAGCACTGTGGCCGAGGCTGCCCCGTAATGCGCGGCCATAGGCGATTTGAAGATGCAGCCTGCTCATCATCCGGCGAGGCTCATCGGGCAACTCATCGGCAATGGCAATCGCCTTGCCGAGATGCGCAATCGCCTCGGAATAGGCCGAGCGTTTCAGCGCCTGCTGGCCCGCCTTGCGCCACCACTCGAGGGCGACCTCGTTCAGCCCAGCTTCGGTGAAGTGGTGCGCCAGAACTTCCGGCTCAGTCTCGGCCACGGCTGGAAACTTCTCGCGCAGGACATCACCGATGCGCGTGTGAAGCACCTGCCGTTTGCTCTTGAGCAGGCTCTCGTAGGCCGCCTCCTGAACGAGAGCGTGCTTGAAACTATAGCTTGCTTCGGGCGGAGCCCCGCGACACACCAGCAGTTCGGCCTCTTCGAGTTGCCCAAGCGCAGCGCTCAGCGTCAGATCATCGCGTCCCGCCACATATCTCAGCAACGCGTACGAGAAATCGCGGCCGATGGCGGCGCCTATCTGCGCCACCTCCTTGACCGGAGCAAGCCGGTCGAGCCGCGCCATCAGCGAATCCTGCAGCGTCGCGGGAATAGCCAGCGGCGGGAGCGGACTTTCGAGGCGATAGCGCCCGGCACCTTCGACGAGCCATCCGGACTCCAGCACCATCTTGGTCAATTCCTCGACGAAGAGCGGGACGCCATCCGTCCTGTCGATGATCTGCTTCAGCATCTCGCGTGGCAGCTGGCGACCAACGGTCACCTGCTCGACCAGCGCGCGCGTGTCCTGCCGGTCGAGCCGGTCGAGCCGCAACAGACTGACGTTGGCAAGGCCCGACCAGGAGGGCTCGAATTCCGGCCGCGATGTCATGAGCACGAGTATCGGCAGCCCCCTGATCCGGTCGACCCCGAGATCGAACAGTTCGAGTGTCGTGGCATCGGCCCAGTGCATATCCTCGCAGACAATCAGCAGGGGCTGCTCTCGCGCCAATCCCTCGAGCTGATCGAGAAGGGTGGCAAAGGTCTGCCGCCGCAGCTGCGCCGGGCTCAGACCGAGCGGCGGATAACGGTCGCCGGTTGGGATCGAAAGCAGTGCCGCAATGAGCGCTGTCGCCCGGGCAACCTGCTGCGTTCCAAGCGCCAGCATCGCCTCGAGCTTGTCGAGCTTTTGCCCGGGCGTGTCGTGCGAGCAAATGCCGGCAGCGCGCTCGAGTTGCGCGACAAAGGGATGAAGCGCACTGTTGGTGTGGTACGGCGAGCACTGATATCGCACCCGGCGGTGCACCCCCAACACGGGGCTTTCGGACAGCATTGCGACCATGCGCGACTTGCCGATGCCGGCTTCGCCGGAAATCAGCACCATCTGCCCGTGCCCCTGCCATGCCAACCGCTGGCGCGAGAGCGTGAGCTCGATCTCCTCCTTGCGGCCGACAAAGCCGATCGAGCGCGCCGCGTGGACCGCCTCGAAGCGACTTTCCGATGCGGGCGCTCCCTCGACCGCCCAGACCGCGATGGGTTCGGATATCCCCTTGACCTCGCGGCGGCCGAGGTTGCGAAACGTGAAGAGATCACCGAGCAGCCGGCGCGTCGACGAGGCAACGACGACCGCTCCCGGCTCCGCCAGGCTCTGGAGCCGGGCAGCGAGGTTTGGTGTATCGCCGACGGTTGCGCGCTCCTCTGACGCATCTCCGCTGATGAGGTCGCCGACCACCACAAGACCGGTCGCAATTGCGATCCGCAGTTCAACCCGTTCGTCGGCGCCCATCTTGAGCTGGCGAACCGCGGAGATGGTGTCCAGGCCGGCCCGCACTGCGCGCTCCGCATCATCTTCGTGGGCGCGCGGATAGCCGAAATAGACGAGTATTCCGTCACCGACGAACCTGGCTATCCTGCCGTCATAAGCAGCAACGACGCTCGCGCAGGCGGCGCGATAGGCCCGGATCACTTCCCACATATCCTCGGGATCGAGACGCGCCGAGAGCGCAGTCGAGCCGACCAGATCGCAAAACATGACAGTGAGGTGGCGACGCTCGGCGTCGTGAGGAGGCGCCGGCGATGCGATCAACGCGGCTGGATCAAGGTCGGCAATCGCACGCAGCATTTTGCGGCGATGCCCGAGCAGGACTCCGAGCTTGTCGAAGTCCTCGACCATCAGCTCGGGAAGGACGCCCATGTCGATCCCATTTTGGACAAAACGCTCTGCGTATTGCCCAAGCCCCAGCTTCTCGAGCCACTCCGCAATCTGCATTGGCTTCACCGATCGTGTGGTTGGCGGTGAGCAGAATTTTGGACCACGGCGCGCAGGGACAATATCCCAACCTCACCATGATGGCACGTCTTGTTTGTTGCGCGATAACTTAGGTTGCTTGGTACCGATACCGCTTCCACGCTGGGACATTGTTTGATGCGAGCGGCGGCGCTACCAAAAATCGTCTGCACGCCGCATTGGACGACAGAAGTTGCGATGAGTCGTCAGTCACTCGCTTTCAGGCCTTAAGCCTGATCCCGGTACCGGGCCTGTGCCCACGTCACGACGCCAAGCAGACGTTTTTCCGTGAGCACAATTATCTTTAGTCCTTGTTGTCGGGCACTTCGCAGTTACGCGCCATCGCTCCCGCCGCAACTTGAAGCGAAGAGCCAACCACCCAGCAGCCGGCGACGAAGGCTACCAGGCCGTTGGGGAGGTTTTGATCAAGGACAAGGATGCTGACGGACAGGGCTGCTGCAATCGCTGCGCCGAACGTTCCGGCCGCACTCATGATCTCAACCATCTCGGAGCCATCGTATTCTTCGGAGGTACTCGAAATCGACCTCCGAGCGATCGACCGGGACAAATCAATTCCGACATAATAGCTGAGAGCGCCGTAGAGCACCGTCAGCAGCACAATCCAGCCGCTTTCAAAAAGTCCGCCCTTCTGACGCAATAGGGCCGCACCCACATAGAGGCCGCAGGAGGCCCCGACGGCTGCAAGCCCAATTCTTTCAAGAAGATGGGCCGACCTGATCAGACTGGAACGGGCGATCCGAAGATTGCCGGCGTACCTTGTCAGGGAAAATGCGCTGGGTGCTGCGTTGCTCGTCTTCATTGGGTACTCCTTACTAAGTAGCAGCCTACCGGCCGACCCCGAATAGGAGCTGCGTGGACGCGTTTCGCGATGTCCTTGCTTCCAATTTCTGAAAGATCTTTGCTGAGTGATGGGGTTGGCTTGCTCGTGACCAAGACGAGAGCCAATCCAAAGCTGCGAGCACGCGGCTTCGCAGGCATTGTCTCTCACCCGTGTCTGTCAGTTGGCGCCGGGTGCGACAATTTCTTGCGGGAGTGATAGCTGGAAAAGAGAGTGATGGAATATGAGGCAATTCACATACCGCAGTTCCCTGTCGCTCCATCCAGTCACAATTTCAGGAGGACAGATCCTCATCCTCGCCTCAAGCGACGTCGAAGGAGACGACGGGAATCCATCGTCCCTCGAGCATGAGAGGTAAGAGGAGCCCGGGGCTGCTGGTGTTCCCATTCACCTCAGTAACCGCGGCTGCGATCGACACGCCCCGGCAACTCCTCGCCGCGGCGGTGACGGTCGATGACATCGAGCACGAAATCGACAGCCGTGTCCGGCGTCGTCATGCTGGCATTGTGCGGCGTCAGCAGGATGCGGGGATGGCGCCAGAACGGATGTCCCTCAGGCAGCGGCTCGGGCTCGGTGACATCGAGCACCGCGCCGGACAGCGCGCCGCTGTCGAGCGCCGCAAGAAAATCGGCCTCAATGAGATGCGGGCCACGTCCGACATTGACGAGGGACGCACCGCGCGGCAGGCGTGCGAACAAATCCGCGTTGAGGATGCCGCGCGTCTCGTCGGTCAGCGGCAGCAGGCAGACGAGGATGTCGCTCTGTGCGAGGAAATCCGGCAAGGTGTCAGCACCCGCGTAACAGGTCACGCCGTCGATCTTCCGCGCCGAGCGATTCCACCCCGACAGCGGAAAGCCGAACGCCTTGAGCCGTTCGAGCACGGCCTGGCCGAGCTGGCCAAGTCCCATCACGCCGACACGCCGCCGTTTCGCCGGCGTGATCCGGATCTCGCGCCAGACCTGCTGCTTCTGCTGATTGATGAAATGCAGGAGGTCGCGATGCAGATCGAGCACAGCCATCGTGACGTACTCCACCATGGTCTCGGCGATGCCGGGCTCCAGCATGCGGATCAGTGGAATGTGCGCCGGGACTTTGGTGGCATCGAACTGATCGACGCCCGCGCCGACCGAGAAGACCAGCTCGAGATTGGGGAACGTCGCCGCGATGTCGTCGGGCGGCACCCACGCCACGAGATATCGGATATCAGCGGGATCGCCGATGTCAGGCCAGAGCCGGAATGGGACGTCGGGTGCGCGCTCCGCGAAGAAGCGCGCCCACTCGGCGCCGCGAACCATGTTGGCCTTGTAGAGAACCGTCATGCGAGCCCTCAAAACGGGCTGACCGGCGCGAGCCGGCGGCCGTCGATCATGCGCTTGTGGCTGTAGGCCACGGGATCGACCAGCGGCGTGGTGCCGGTCACGATGTCGGCGGCGAGCTTGCCGGCGGCGGGGCCGATGCCAAAGCCGTGGCCGGAGAATCCGGTGGCGAGGAAGAAGCCCGGCAGCGCGTCGACCGGCGAGATCACCGGGATCGTGTCGGGCGTGCAGTCGATGGTGCCGCCCCAGGCTTCCGCGATCTCGACATCCTTGAGTTCAGGGTTGGCCTTGATCAATGAAGCGAGCGCAGCATTCACCAGCGACATGTCGGGCTCGGGATCGCGCACGCGCTCAGTCTCGAATGGCGACGGCTTGTCAAAGCTCCAGCTGGTGCCGCGCACGATCTGGTCGAAGAAGGACTTGCCGAGCGACAGCTTCAGTCCGTTCTTGCGATGCAGATAGATCGGCCAGAAGGTGCGCGCATAGCGGAACAAATCGGGCGACAGCTCCACCGTGCCGCGGTTGCGCAACGCCAGCGTAAAGCCGCCGTCAAGGCGGCGGCGGACGCAGTAGAGATCGGTGCCCAGCGCGCCCGAGGTGATCTCCGGTCCCGGCGTGGTCCGGCAGGCCGTCGCGTTGACGAGACCGATCGGCAGCTCGATGCCGTGACGGCGGCAGAACAGCGACGACCACGCGCCGCCCGACAGCAGCACGGATTGCGTGCGAATGGTGCCCTTCTCGGTGACGACGGCGCTGACCCGCCCGCCCGTCGTCTCCAGCCCGCGCGCGGCGCAGCCCTGATGGATGGTGACGCCGTGTTTTCGCGCGGCGGTGGCGAGCGCGGGCACCGCCATCGACGGCTCGGCGCGACCGTCGCTCGGCGTGTGCAGGCCGCCGACCCAGGTGTCGGTATTGCCCGGCATGCGCTCGGCGACCTCCGCCGGCGTCAGGACGGTGGAGTGGACCTGCATCTCGCGCGCGACCGCGGCCCAGCGCTCCCAGCTCGCAAGCTCGTCCTTGCTCTTGGTCAGGAACAGCACGCCGGTGCGGCGGAAGCCGGCATCGACGCCGGCGTCGTTCTGCATGTCCTCCCAGAGCCTCAACGCTTCACGGGCGAGCGGAATCTCCTCGCGCGCGCGGCCTTGCTGGCGGCACCAGCCCCAATTACGGCTCGACTGCTCGCCGCCGACATGGCCCTTCTCGACGAGAGCGACCGAGAGGCCCTTCTTCGCCAGATGATAGGCCGCGGAGACGCCGATGACGCCGCCGCCGATGACGACGACATCGACCTGCTGCGGCAGGCGTTCGTCGCTGTTGATCCGGTTGAGCGGCGGGGACATGGGCACTCCTGGAGTTCAGTTCGAACGAACATGACTGAATACAGCTGTCAATCGCATTGCTTGTATGCGCGCCTCCTCGCCATGCGATTCGCCCGCAGGTTGAGGCCGGAGAAAGGCTGGCGGCCGACACCACCGCAAATTGCCCCTCGACGCCGCCGCGCGGAGTCTGTAGCTCACATCAAAGCGGCACCCGGGACCGGGCGGCCGATGCGGTAGTCTTCTTTGGTGGGAGACCATGAAACTCAGGGGGCTTCTGACACTCGCGATGGCCGCACAGGTCGTGGTGACCGCGGCGGCCCTCCTCGCCTCCTATGCCATGGCCGGAGCCGGCTTCGGCATTCCCCAGCTTGTTGCCCTAATGGCAAGCGCTGCCGTTGCGGCGCTGATGGTTCGCCTCTGCGCCCGCGCGATCGAGAGATCGGAGGACAAGCGCGCCGCCACGCAATCGACCGAGCTGGCGCGGGCGCGCAGCGACAGCGCACAGATGACACAAGCCGTCATCAAGACCGCGCTCGATGCCTTCATTCAGATCGACGACAGCGGCGCCGTGCTGGAGTGGAGCTTTCAGGCTGAGGCCCTGACCGGATGGACGCGCCAGGAGGCGCTCGGCGCCGACGTCGTCGATCTCATCGTCGCCGAGCCGCTGCGCGCCGCCTTCAGGCAGCGCATGGCGCGGCTGGTGCCGGAATTGTCGGACACCCCGTCCGGCTTGCGCTTCGAGCTCGCCCTGATCCACCGGAACGGTGACCGGATCCTGGCCGAGGCCTCCAGCACGGTCATGCGGCTGGGCGGACGCGCCATCGTCAACACCTTCGTCAGGGACATCACCCAGAAGCGCGCCGCCGAGGAGCAGCTGGTGCAGTCGCAGAAGATGGAAGCGGTCGGGCAGCTCACCGGCGGCATCGCGCACGAATTCAACAACATGCTCACGGTGATCACAGGCACGATCGAGATCCTCGCCGACGCCGTCAGGGACAACCCGCCGCTTGCGACCATCACCAAGCTGATCAGCGAGGCCGCCGATCGCGGCGCCGCGCTGACGTCGAGCCTGTTGTCCTTTGCCCGCAAGCAGGCGCTGCAGCCGGCCGAGATCGACGTCAACGAGCTGCTGGAAGAGCTCGCCAAGCTGCTGCTGGCGACCTTCGACAAGAAGATCGAGATCGTCACCCGGCTCGACCGCAACGTCTGGCTCGCCTACGCCGACCGCGGCCAGCTGAGCTCGGCACTGCTCAACCTCGCGATCAACGCGCGCGATGCCATGCTGGACGGCGGCAGGCTGACGCTGACGACGCGCAACGTCGTGTTCGGCGTGCGCGAGGCGGTCGCGGTCGGCGCCGGCTATGCGGGTGACTATGTCGAGATCGAGATCGCCGACACCGGCACCGGCATTCCGCAGGCCATCCTGGAGCGGATCTTCGATCCGTTCTTCTCCACCAAGGAGGTCGGCAAGGGCACCGGACTCGGGCTCAGCATGGTGTTCGGCTTCGTCAAGCAGTCCGGCGGCGGCATCAAGGTCGCCTCCGAAGAAGGCCGCGGCACGATCTTCACGCTCTATTTGCCGAAGGCGGAGGCGAGCGCGCTGCGCCCGACCGGCTATGACGACCGCAAGATCATCGGGGGCAAGGAAACCGTCCTCTGCGTCGAAGACGACCGCGACGTCCGCCAATACGTCACGGTTCAGCTCGAAGGACTCGGCTACAAGGTCATCCCAGCCGCCAATGCGACCGAGGCGCTTGCGATTGCGGCCGAAGGCAAGCCGTTCGACCTGCTCTTCACCGACATCGTGATGGCCGGCGGCATGAACGGACGCGAGCTCGCCGAGCAGATGGCGGCGGCGCGCCCTTCCCTGCGGGTTCTGTTCACGTCGGGCTACGCCTACGATTCGCTGCACTCACAGGGGCGCGCGACGATGGGCGCGCCGCTGCTGAGAAAGCCCTATCGCAAGGCCGAGCTCGCACGCATGCTGCGCCGCTGCCTCGACACCGCCGTCGATTCCGCCGGCGACGCGATCCCGACGCCCTATTCGGTGCAGGCCGATGTCGAGGCGTTCCTGCGCAAACAGGCGGCGGAAGACAACGGCAGAACGCGGCCACGGAATTAGCTCTCTCGCGCTAGCTCATCCTTCGCCGCAGCGTCGCCGACGGCGTCTCGCCGAATTTTTCGCGATAGGCGCCGGCCATGCGGCTGAGATGGGTAAAGCCGAGATCGAAGGCGATGTCGGTGATGGAGGCATCGGGCGCGGCCTGCGCCAGGCGGGCGTGCAGACCGGCGAGGCGCATGTCGAGCAGCATCCGCGAGATCGACAGGCCGAAGTGACGGCGGAAGCCGAGCTGGAGCGCGCGGATGCCGATGCCGGAGGCGCAGGCGAGCTGCACAAGGTCGAGCGGCTCGCCGGCATTGTCCGCCAGGTGGTCGCGCGCAGCGCGGAGCGCGCGCGGCAGACGCTCGGCCTGGCCGGAGAAGTTCTGAATCGCATCCGACAGGCCATGGCGCTGGCCATTGAGCAGGTGATCGAGCAGCAGCTCCCGCCAATCGGCCATCGCGACCGGTGACAGCCGGCGGGAGGGACCGAGACGCTCGGCGAGTATCATCAGCTCGGCCAGGCTGGTCCGCAGCGCCCGCCCGGTCGGCGCGTCCAAATCGATCACGGGATCGAACTCGACCGTCCCGGAGACCCTGCCCGACAGCGCCGCGGCGCGCTGCTCGACCATGCGGCGGTCAAACAGCAGGATCGCCTGCGCGCAGTCGCGCCACATCATCCGGGTCGGAATCGTCGGCGACAGCAGCGACGCCGTCCGCTCCGGCGCGGCGTCGAGCTCGGTCGTGCCGGCGCGAATGTAGGCCGTGCCCGTGAGCGGGACCTGCACCAGGAAGAAGCGCTCGAGGCAGCCGGGGTCGATGCCGACCGATCCGCCATAGGCGACGTAATTGATGGAAAAGCCGTCGAAATCGGCGCAATTGTGCCGGGCGGAGAAGCCGGAGGCGCGCAGCCGTGCCGGCTTGAGATCGTGCGGGCAGAAGATGCGCCCGATCTGTTCGGCCGCTTCGTCGACATCGTCAGTGGTGACGCGGGCGAAGTCCGCGAGCCGTTCGGCCGCGGGCGCCCTTGCGCTCATTTCCAGCACGGCTGCGGACATGGTCGACCACGCTTCGCGTCAGGGAATTGCTTTAAGCCTATAATAGTTCCCCGGACGCGAAAAGGGCAGCGCCGGCGAAATCGTCATGCTGCATGGCAACAGGCGTTCGCGGATTCGTTTAGCGGATAGACAGGCACCCCACCGCTGGCTGAAGCTCCATTCCCGCCGGAATCCAACAGGAGCGCGCCATGACTGCACTCGAAAAGGGCATTACCGCTAGCGGCACAGGGTACGGCGGCAAGAGCTGGAACATTCTGGGCCAGGTCTACTTCCCCAAGGCCGTCACCGACTCCACCTTCGCGTTCGAGACCAACAGCGATCCCGGCCAGTTCGTGCCGGTGCACATCCATCCGACCCAGGACGAATTCATCCTGGTGCAGGAGGGCACGCTCGACCTCAAGCTCGACGGCAAATGGGTCAAGGCCCATGCCGGCGACCTCGTGCGCATGCCCCGCGGCATTCCGCACGGCTATTTCAACAAGTCCGACAAGCCGTGCCGCGCGCTGTTCTGGGTCTCGCCGATGCAGAAGCTGGAGGCGCTGTTCAACCAGCTGCACAATCTGACGGACCCTGCCGAAGTCGTGCGCATCTCGGCGCTGCATGAGGTCGACTTCCTGCCGCCCGAGGCCAACGACTAGGCGCGCCCCCTCGTCCACTTTCATCTGCTTGCAGGTCCGCCGGCCGCGCCTTGCGGCCGAATGAGGCCGCTTGCGCGCGGAAAACCCATCGTTTGCGAGCAAATCCATGGTCAGCCCCAAGCATATCTGCGTGATCGGCGCCGGCGTCTCCGGCCTTGCTGCCGCCAAGGCGTTCTCCAGCCGTGGCCACCGCGTCACCATCGTCGAGCGCAGCGCCGATCTCGGCGGCGTCTGGGAGCCGGCGCGCTCCTATCCCGACGTGCAGACGCAGAGCCCGAAAGAACTCTACCGCTACACCGACCGCGCCATGCCGGAGGCCTATCCGGAATGGCCAACCGGGCCGCAGGTCCACGCCTATCTCGCCGACTACGCCAGGAGTTTTGGTCTCGACCGCATGCTGCGCCTTGGCACCGAGGTCGCCGGCATGGCGCGCCGCGCCGACGGCAAGCCCGGCTGGACGCTCGCGCTGAAGGACAAGCACGGCACGAGCACGAGCGAGGATTTCGATTTCGTCGCGGTCTGCACCGGACAGTTCAACGAGCCGCGCGAGCTGCATTGCCCTGGCCAGGATGAATTCCTCGCCCAGGGCGGCCAGATCCTGCATTCGTCGAAATACGGCGATCCCACGCTGGCGAAAGGACGCCGAATCGTCGTGCTCGGCGGCTCGAAATCGGCGACCGACATCGCCGTGAACGCGGTGAAATCGGGCGCGCGCGAGGTCACCATCGTGATGCGCGAGCCGGTCTGGCGCATCCCCTATTTCATCGGCGGGCTCGTGAACTTCAAGCGCATCCTCTACATCCGCGCGCAGGAGGAGATGTTTCCGGGCTGGGGCATCGGCGCGATGACGCGGCTCGCGCACCGCATCGCCGCGCCGCTGGTGTGGGCGAACTGGCGCGGGCTGGAGAGCCTGCTCAAGGCGCAGCTCAAGCTCGGCCGCTGCAAGATGGTGCCGAAGGAGCGGATCGAGGACGGCGTCAACTGCTCGGTGCCGATCGCAACGCCGGGCTTCTATCCGATGGTCGCCGACGGCCGCATCAAGGCGGTGTTCGGCACCTTCGACCATTACGACGGCGACAGCATCGTGATGAACGGCGGCGAGCGCGTGAGCGCCGACGTCGCGGTGCTCGCGATCGGCTACAAGCTCGGCGTGCCGTTCCTGCCCGCGGCTTACAAGCAGAAGCTGGTCGATGCCGACGGCCAGTACCGGCTCTACCGCCTGATCGCCAACCCTGATCTGCCCGAGCTCGGCTTCGTCGGCTTCAACTCGTCTTTCTGCACCGTGCTCTGCGCCGACCTCGCCGCCAACTGGCTGGTACGCTATGCCGACGGCCAGCTCGCCAACCAGCCGACGGCGCAGCAAATGCACGACAACATCGAGATGATGCTGCACTTCAAGCGCGTCGAGCGGCCGGCCGCCGGCGTCTATGGCGGGC
>NZ_AJQF01000455.1:0-11327 GCF_000261705.1 Bradyrhizobium genomosp. III
ACCGCCATTTCGACGAGCTGATGGCCGACATCGGCGCCAAGAACCAGAAGCGCGGCGGGCTCAAAGGGCGCTTCCAGCCGCCGGATGCGGATGCCTATGCGAAATTCCTGGCGACGGCGCCGGACTACCGGGCGGCATAAGAATTCCGGCTGAGCGGGATTTGCATCTCGCCAGCCCTCGCCTCTGATGCTTACGATCTCCCTGGCCACCGAATCGACAGGAACCGGCCATGGGATCGAGACGTCTTGCCGCCCTTGCGGCTGTTGCCTTCTTCGTCGCGGCGCCCGCCGTCGGACAACAGCGCGCGCTCACGCCTCGCCAATCCGAGGCGGTCGCCACCTATGACAAGGCGCTCGCCGAGTTCAAATCGATCCTCGCCGAGCGGCGGCGCCAGATCGAGACGAAGCAGCCGCTGCCGAACCTGCCGGGACAGGCGCTCTACCTCGCCCGCGTCGCCGTCATCAGTTCTTACAAGGATCTCACCGACGCCATGCCGTCGCGGATCGGCAGGCCCAACAAGTTCGAGATTCCTCCGGCCTATTTCGACGCCGAGATCGAGCCGCTGATCGACGAATATTCGAAACTGTTCGACGTCATGGAGGCGCCGCCGGCCAATGCGCAGAACTCGCCGACGCCGTTCAAGGACGTCGTCGATCTCGCGACGGTGATCGCGCGCGCCAAGGGGCTTGCGCCTGACCACGCAGCCGCTGCGGGGCGCATCAGCCTCGGGCTGTTCTTTGCCGAGACCAACGGCAAGCAGAACGTCCGCAACGGACGCTCGAACACCTATATGGGCAGCTTCCAGACCGGCCCGTCCGAGGACCGCAACGGCCGCAGGAAGTGGGGCACCATCAAGGGCGAGATCGCCGCGATCGATCCCGCCTTAAGCGCGCGCGACGACAAGGAAGAGGCGCGGGCCCGCGGCACCGATCTCCGCTTCAATCACTGGACCAACGTGCGCGACGGCCTGATGAACGCACATGCGGATGTGTTCCGCGAGATCCCTGGAATCGTGAAGACGCTGCCCGACCCGATCGACCAGATGAAGCTGTTCGAGCTGATCCAGATCGTTCCCACGCCGACGAGATCGGCGCTCAAGTCCGGCGACCTCCTGAACTACAGGGTGTCGAGCCCGACGATCATGAAGCATCTGCGCAACAACAGCATCTTTGCCTTCGGACAGGCCGACCGGGCGCGCACCTCGGCAAGCTTCCGCGAGATCCTCGCCGCGATGTGGCTGTTCAACCGCAAGTTCGAGAAGGCGATGGCGAAATATGCGGAGATCAAGCCGCGCTGACGGAGTTGCAGCGACAACCAGTAATTGTATTATTGCGGGATCTCCTTTGCAGCACGGACCGTCACATGCGCATTCTCATTCTCGGCGGCAGCCAGTTTCTCGGGCGGGCGATCGCAGCCCATGCATGTGCTGCCGGTCATGAGGTGACCTGCGCCGCCCGCGGTCTCGCGGGTCCGATTGCGGCAGGCGCGCGTCTCGTCCGGATCGACCGTGATGTGGCCGACGGGCTTGCGCCGCTCGCAGGCGAGTCGTTCGATGCCGTGGTCGACGTCTCGCGTCGTCCCGGCCAGGTTCGCCGCGCGGTCGCGGCGCTGAAGCGACCAAATGTGCATTGGACCTTCGTCTCGACCATCAGCGTGTATGCGGACAATCGGATACCCGGACAACGTGCCGACACGGCGCCGCTGCGCGAGCCTGCGGCCTGGAGCACAGCACCGATGCCATTTACGGCGCGGCCAAGGTCGCCTGCGAACAGGCGGTCGGCGGCGATGCCTTCATCTGCCGCGCCGGCCTGATCGCAGGCCCTGAGGACCCGACCGGACGCTTCGCCTATTGGCCGACACGGCTTGCACGCGGCGGCGAGGTGCTGGCGCCGGGATCGCCTGACGATGCCGTCCAGTTCATCGATGTCCGCGACCTCGCGCAATGGATCGTGCATGCGGCGGAGATTCGTCTCACCGGCATCTATGACGGGATTGGACCAATCCGCAGGCGCGGCGAGCTTCTGATCGAATGCGCGGCGGCGCTGAATACGTCCTGCACGTTCACCTGGATCGATCGCGCCTTCCTCGAGGCACACGACGTGCGGCGCTGGGCCGGTCCGCGGTCGTTGCCGATGTGGCTGCCCCTGCCCGACTTCGCGGGCTTCCTGACGCGCGACACCTCGCCGGCGCGCGAGGCCGGACTGACCTCGCGACCAGCGGGAGACACCGCGCGCGACACGCTGCATTGGCTTCACGTCAGCGGCGGCCCGGTCGTCGGGCTTTCCGCCGATGAAGAGCGGGACGTGCTGGCGGCCTGGCATGCCGAAAGGACACCGGCAACCGGAACCTAGCCCAATCGCGCAAGCCGGCTGACAGTCTACTCCGTCCGGATCGGCGAATCCTTCAGGCCGTTGTCATCATAGGCCTTGCGCAGAGTGCCGTTCGTCGTGGCCTCGGTCATGAATTTGGTGACGAAGGCCAGTGCCTGGCCGTGGCCGAGCGGCACGGCGACGGCGGTCACTGTCTTCTTGAACGTCTCGTCCAGCACCTTGGTGCCCGGAATCTTCTGCGCCATCTTGTTGAGCTGGTCGCGCGACAATGCGAAGGCGTCGATCTCGCCGCTCCTGAGCAAGCCGAAGATCTCCTCATAGGTCTGATAGCCGGTGACCGTTGCATGCTTCAGATGCGCGATCGCGCCGCGCATGGTGGTGGTGGCGTTGACGGCCGCGACCTTGATTCCGGGTTGGTCGAGCGTCGCAAAATTGGTGACGGCGGAGCCGGGCTTGACGATGTAGGTGGCGTCGGCGACCTCGTAGATCGGGCCGAACCGCATCTTGGTCTCGCGCTCGGGATCCCTGGGGAGCCAGGTGACGTCCCACGTGCCTTTGCCAGCCGCGTCGGTGATCTGTCCGGAGTTCTGGTGGACGACATATTCGACGGGGACGCCGAGCTTGGCGGCCATCGCCTTGCCGAGATCGACGGGAACGCCGGCATAGCCGGCTTCGATCTTGGTCGACCAGAATGCGCCGCCTGCGGGGCTGATTGCGATCGCGACGCGCAGCTTGCCGGTCGGCGCGATCTCGTCCTTCAGACCGTCTGCTAGCGCCGGCATGGCGACCATCGCTGCGAGAACGAGGCCCGCAAGGCCCGACTGGAGGGACGTGGGCATGTCATGTTCTCCTCACCTTTTCTTCTTGGCTTCTTCCCGGCTGGCTCGCGCACCGTCACACGGTCTTTGGCACAATTCTGGTCGATCGTGCGCTCGGTGAAAAGCGGTTTGTCGTGACAAATCTGTCAAAGGCCACACCGCCCTGTGCAGCGCAAGGCCGGCGACTGCCATGGCTATGGTGTTCCACGGCCGGACATTTGTTGGTAGCCTGCCGCACCGACAGACGATACTCGGGGGCTACCGAATGACCTCATCGAATCCCGCATCTGCTGCACGGCGCAATGAAGCGTGGAGACAGGCCGGGCGGGCACTGGCCGCCGCTGCGACCGTGGTCGCACTGGCGGGTTGCGAGGACAAGAACACGTTCGTGGCACCGCCGCCGCCCAAGGTGGACGTGGCAACGCCGGTGCAGCGTCCGGTGACGCGCTACATCGAGGCCACCGGCAACACCGCGCCGATCAAGAGCGTCGATCTCGTGGCGCGGGTGCAGGGTTTCCTGCAGTCGATCGACTATCAGGACGGCACCTTCGTCAAGCAGGGCACCCAGCTGTTCACGATCGAGCCCGAGACCTACAAGCTCAAGGTCGAGCAGGCGAAGGCGGCCGAGGTCGGTGCGCAAGCCAGGGTCAAGCAGGCCGAAGCCGATTTCAAGCGGCAGGTCGAGCTCGTGCAGCGCCAGGCGGTCTCGCAGTCCACCCTGGACACCTCGACATCGACCCGCGACAACGCCCAGGCCAACCTCCAGCAGGCCCAGGTCAATACGAGGCTGGCCGAGGTCAATTACGGCTACACCAGGGTGACAGCGCCGTTCGACGGCATCGTCAGCGCCCACCTGGTCTCGATCGGCGAGCTCGTCGGCGTCTCCTCGCCGACCCAGCTCGCGACCATCGTCGCGATGGATCCGATCTGGGTGAACTTCACGGTCAACGAGCAGGACGTGCTGCGCATCCGCGCCGAAGCGGCCCGCCGCGGACTGACCCCCGCCGACATGAAGCAATTCCCGATTCAGGTGGGACTGCAGACCGAGACCGGCTATCCGCATGAGGGCAAGCTCGACTACGTCTCGCCGACCCTCAATACATCAACCGGCACGCTCGCCGTGCGCGGCGTCGTGCCCAACGACAAGCGGGTGCTGCTGCCCGGTTATTTCGTCCGGGTGCGCGTGCCCTTCGACCAGGAGAAGAGCGCCCTGCTCGTCCCCGACACCGCGCTCGGCAGCGACCAGGGCGGCCGCTATCTGCTGGTGGTCAACGGCGACAACGTCGTCGAGCAGCGCAAGGTGCAGATCGGCCCGGTCGACAACGGGCTGCGCGTCATCGAAAGCGGCTTGAAGCCGGACGACCGCGTCGTCATCGCGGGGCTGCTGCGGGTGATCCCGGGCCAGAAGATCGATCCGCAAACAACGAAGATCGAGCAGCCGCAGGCGTCTGCCAAGTAGGGAGCTGCCTGCCATGATCTCAAAGTTCTTCATCGAGCGGCCGGTCCTGTCGAACGTCATCGCGCTGTTGATGATCCTGATCGGCGGCGTCGCGTTGTTCAATCTCGCCATCGCGCAATACCCCGATGTGGTGCCGCCGACCGTGCAGGTCACCACGCGCTATCCCGGCGCCAGCGCCAAGACCGTGATCGACACCGTTGCCTTGCCGATCGAGCAGCAGGTCAACGGCGTCGAGGACATGCTCTACATGCAGTCCTACAGCGGCTCCGACGGCACCTATACGCTGACCGTGACCTTCAAGATCGGCACCGACCTAAATTTCGCGCAGGTGCTGGTGCAGAACCGCGTCTCCAGCGCATTGTCGCAATTGCCGAGCGCGGTGCAGAACCAGGGCGTCACCGTGCAGAAGCGGTCGACCTCGATCCTCCTGTTCGTGACGCTGACCTCGCCGGATTCGAGATACGACAGCCTCTATTTGAGCAACTACGCCACCATCAACATCCGCGACGAGCTCTCCCGCCTGCCCGGAGTCGGCAACGTCACCGTGTTCGGCGCCGGCCAGTATTCGATGCGGGTCTGGCTCGATCCCAACAAGCTGCAGGTCCGTGGCCTCGTGCCGCAGGACGTCATCAACGCCATCCAGCAACAGAGCCAGCAGGTCTCCGCCGGCCAGGTCGGCGCGCCGCCGACGCCGCCGGGCCAGGCGTTCCAGTACACGCTCAACGTCAACGGACGGCTCGACGACACCAGCCAGTTCGAGAACATCATCGTCAAGTCAGGCACCAGCGGCGACGTCACGCGGGTGCGCGATGTCGGCTGGGTCGAATTGGGCGCGCAGACCTACAGCCAGATCTTCTCGCTCAACAAGCAGCCGGCCGTCGGCATCGGCGTGTTCCAGTCGCCCGGCGCCAACGCGCTCCAGGTCGAGCAGGCCGTCGAGAAGAAGATGGCGGACCTCGCCAAGCGGTTTCCGGAAGGCATCAAATACGACACGCCGTTCGACACCACGAAATTCGTCGAGGCCTCGGTGCACGAGGTCTACATGACCCTGATCGAGGCCGGCCTTTTGGTGCTGGTCGTGATCCTCGTCTTCCTGCAGGACTGGCGCGCGATGCTGGTGCCGGCGACAACCGTGCCTGTCACCATCATCGGCGCCTTTGCGGCGATGGCGGCGCTCGGCTTCACCATCAACATGTCGACGCTGTTCGCGATCGTGCTCGCGATCGGCATCGTTGTCGACGACGCCATCGTCGTGGTCGAAGGCGCGGCGCACAACATCGAGCAGGGCATGAACGGCCACGATGCCGCGATCAAGGCGATGGACCAGCTGTTCGCGCCGATCGTCGGCATCACGCTGGTG
Organism: Bradyrhizobium genomosp. III; assembly: GCF_000261705.1. Taxonomy (NCBI): domain Bacteria; kingdom Pseudomonadati; phylum Pseudomonadota; class Alphaproteobacteria; order Hyphomicrobiales; family Nitrobacteraceae; genus Bradyrhizobium; species Bradyrhizobium genomosp. III. Next base: position 5,968 of record NZ_AJQF01000455.1, read on the forward strand.
CTGATCTCGGTGTTTTTGCCGGCCTCGTTCCTCGCGGGGCTCACCGGGCGCATCTATTCGCAATTCGCGCTGGTGATCGCGGCGACTGCGCTGCTATCCGCCATCAACGCGGCGACGCTGAAGCCGACGCAATGCGCGCTGTGGCTGCGACCGACGGTGCCGCCGGAGCAGCGCAACTTCTTCTATCGCGGTTTCAACGCGGTCTATGACCGGGTCGAGCGCGGCTATACAAGGCTGATCACCTTCCTGTGCCGGCACGCCACCGTCTCGGTTGCGTTCGCGCTGCTGGTGATCGGAGCCAGCGGCTACGGTCTGTCGCGGGTGCCGACCGGCTTCCTGCCGATCGAGGACCAGGGCTATCTGATCGCCGCCGTGCAGCTGCCCGACGGCGCCGCGCTGGAGCGGACCCAAGCCGTGCTCGACAAAGCGAGCGGGCTGATCAAGGAGACGCCGGGCGTGGCGCAGGTCATCACCATCGCCGGCATCTCCGCGCTCGACAACAGCGCAAGCCTGGCCAATGCCGGCGTCGCCTACATCATCCTGAAGGATTGGGACGCACGCAAAGGACCCGGCGAGGATCTGCGCTCGCTGGTGTACGGGCTCAATGACAAGCTCGCGACCATCATGGAGGCGCGCACGCTGGTGCTGCCGCCGCCGCCGATCCAGGGCATCGGCAACGCCGCCGGATTCTCGATGCAGGTCGAGCTGCGCGACGGCAACAGCGATTTCGCCAAGCTGCAGGCGATCACCGGCGCGATGGTCAGTAACGGCCAGAGCCAAAGCGCACTGCAGCGCGTGCAGTCCTCGTTCCGCTCCTCGGTGCCGCAATTCAACGTCGAGATCGACCGGGTCAAGACCCAGACGCTGCACGTCACGACCGATCAGGTGTTCTCGGCGCTGTCGACCTATCTCGGCTCGTCCTATGTCAACCAGTTCAACAAGTTCGGCCGTGTGTTCCAGGTCTACACCCAGGCCGATCCCGCCTTCCGCGTCACCGAGAGCGACATCGCCAACATGCAGGTGCGCAACTCGAACGGCGACATGATCCCGATCGGCACCGTCGCCAAGATCACGCCGGCCACCGGCCCCTCGCTGATCAGCCTCTACAACCTCTATCCGTCCTCGACCGTGATCGGCCTGCCGGCGCAGGGCTACTCCTCCGGCCAGTCGTTGAAGCTGATGGAGGAGATCGCCGACAAGACGCTGCCGCCTGGCACCGGCTATGAATGGACCGCGATGTCCTATCAGGAGAAGGCGGTCAGCAACCAGATCTACTGGGTGTTCGGCCTCGCCATGCTGCTGGTCTATCTCGTGCTCGCCGGCCAGTATGAAAGCTGGTACGCGCCGATCTCGGTGATCCTCGCGGTGCCGCTGTCGCTGCTCGGGCCGATGCTGATCCTCTCCGGGCTCAAGATCGACAATAACCTGTATTGCCAGATCGGGCTGATCCTCCTGATCGCGCTGTCGGCCAAGAACGCGATCCTGATCGTCGAGGTCGGGCTCGAGCTCCACGGCCGCGACGGCAAGCCGGTGCTTGAGGCCGCGATCGAGGCGGCGCGCGCCCGCTTCCGCCCGATCCTGATGACCTCGTTCGCCTTCATCCTCGGCGTGGTGCCCCTGGTGCTCGCGACCGGCGCCGGCGCCAGCGCGCGCAAGTCGATCGGCATCACGGTGTTCTCAGGCATGCTGGCCTCGACCTGCCTCGCCGTGCTGTTCGTGCCGGCCTTCTTCGTGGTGGTGCAGCGCTTCGAGAACTGGCGGGCGAGCAAGAAGGTGGCGAAGGTGGAGACGGCGGCGGAGGTGAAGCCCTAAGAGCCCACTGCGGAAACACCTCTCCCCACCCCTCTCCCGCGAGCGGGAGAGGGAGCGCACCGTCCACGCGGCTACAGCCACATCCTAAGCCTTCTCCACCACCGCCTGCCGCGCCTCGCCGCTCGACACCAGCAGCACCGAGACTTTCGACTGCCTGAGCACGGCGTCGGCGACGCCGCCGAAGGAGAGATGGTCGGCCTGGATGCGGTCGACGCCCATGACGACGAGATCGACGTCGGTGGTGTCGATCTCGCGCAGGATCGCGGCCTCCGGCGCCCGGTTCACCCGCAGCGTGGTGGTGATGTCGACGTCGTAGCGGGCGGCGAGATCGCTGGCGTCCTTGAGGATGCCCGCCTCCTGGCCGAGGCCACGGGAGGCGCCGCGCTGCGCGCCCTTGTCGCGCGTCGTCGCGACATAGATCACCCGGAGCGAGCCTGACCCGGCCTGCGCCAGCGCGACCGCCACCTCGGCGCCGCGCTTGGAGATGCCGCTGCCGGAGACGGGAACGAGGATGTTGAGCGCATCGGGCGCCGGCTGCTTCAGGTGCTTGCCCTTGGCCGCGACGATCGCAAGCGGTCCTTCGAACTTCGCGGCGATGTCGTCGATCCTCCGGTCGAAACGGTCCTTGGCCGTCACGACCTTGTCGACGCCGACGACGAGAAGATCAAAACCCTTGCGCGCCTCGTCGGCGATGGTCTCGCCGAGCTCCGCCTGCCTCGCACGGGTGACGACATCGACGTTGCCGGCCCCGCCGTCGCCATGGGCGGAGACGACTTCGGCGGCCTTCTTCACCACCGCTTCGTGGCTCTCCTCCTGGTCGCGGCCCTTCTCCTGTTCCTTGGCGCTCTTGCCGATATGCAGCACGGTGATCGGCAGCCCGCGCATGCCGGCGATCAGGCCGGCGATGTGGGCGGCAAAGGTGGCGTTGACGCTTTCGTCCACCGCCAGCAGAGGGCGCTCGAGATTGGCGAGGAAGCCGCGCTTCTCGAATTCCTCCCGCTCCAGCCGTTCCTTCTCGTCCTTGTTCATCGGCAGCCTTGCCAGCGCGGCGCGCAGCATCGGCGGCATCGCCATCGTGGTCACGATCGCCATGGTCACGATCATCGTGAACAGGTTCTGGCTCAGCACGCCGATGGACAGGCCAATGGTCGCGATGATCACCTCGGTCGAGCCGCGGGCATTCATGCCGCTCGCCAGCGCCAGCGACTCCCGATTGTTCAGGCCGCCCAATGTGCCGCCGACGAAGGCGCCGCCGAACTTGCCGACGCTGGCGATCACGACCAGGAGGCCGGTGAGCATCAGCAGATTGGGATCGCGCAGCACCGAGAGATCGGCACTGAGGCCGGCGAGGCCGAAAAACACGGGCATGAAGAAGCTGGAGATCAGCCCGCGCAGGCGCTCGTCGATCTGCCGCGTCAGGATCGGTGATTCCCCGACCAGGATGCCGGCGACGAAGGCACCGAGCACGGTATGCACACCGATCAGATGCGTGATCAGCGCCATCACGCTCATCAACAGCAGGATCACCGTGATCACGGCCGCGGCGCTGACGAGATTGTCGTTGGCCCAGCGGATCAGCTGGAACACCAGGCGGCGGCCGATGGTGAAGCTGACGGCGAGGAAGGCGAGCGTGCCCAGCACGGCTTTCGCCACCGAGGCGATATCCAGCGTGCCGTGCGAGGCCAGGCTGAAGATGACGGCGATGATGATCCAGCCGATGGTGTCGTCGATCACGGCGGGGGCGACGATGATCTGACCGACATTGCGGCGCATGAAATTCATCTCGCGCACCACCACGGCGACGATCTTCACGGACGAAATCGACAGCGCCGTGCCCATGAACAGCGAAGCGACCAGGCGCTGTTGCGGATTGGGCAGCAGCGCATCGGGCAGGAACTCGCCGAGCGCGAAGCCGCAGGCGAAGGGCACGAGGATGCCGGCGATCGAGATCGCGATCGCGGCCCTGCCGACCTTCCTGACCAGCTTGAGGTCGGTCTCCATGCCGGTGAGCAGCAGCAGGAGCAGGATTCCGAACTGGGCAATGCCGTCGAGCATCGCCTTCTGCTCGGGTGCCTTCGGGAAGATCGCGTGCTGCGCTTCCGGCCAGATCCAGCCGAACAGCGACGGTCCCAGGATGATGCCGGCGAGCAACTCGCCGATCACCGAGGGCTGGCCGACGCGCTGCATGATCTCGCCGAGACCGCGACCGACCGCGATCAACAGCACGATCTGCGCCACCAACAGGAATTCGGATGGGCCAGCCGATTTGCCGCCCTCGGCACCGGCCGCAATGGTGGTGAGGACAAGCGCCGCGGGGACGAGGCCGACCGGTCGGAGCAGGCGCCATGGCATGCTGGTGTCTTTCCCCCTTCACCCCCGGTGTCGGGGCCACGGGGATAGAACCCTCGGGAGGTGGGGCGGGTTCCACCCCGCTGGTGCCCCGGACGCAGCGCAGTGCCTCTTCGGCGGTGCGCTGCAGAGCCGGGGCCTATGCCGCCGAGAAACTTGCCCGCAATTTTCTCGGTCCCGGCTCTGCGCCGCAACGCTTACGCGTTGCAGCTTGTCCGGGACACGGGCCCTCACACTGCAGCCGGCGTCCTGATTTCGCGCGGCAGGATGATCGCCGCCGCGATTGCCAGCAGGCAGAGCGCGGCGAAGGCGTGCAGCATGGTGACGAAGCCGCCCTGCTCGTAGAGCCAGGCGACCAGGCCGACCGAGGCGCCGGCCGCGGTGAAGCCGATGAAATAGCGCACGGCGTAGGCGCGCGAGCGCCATTCCTCGCTGGTGTACTTGCCGACCATGGCATCGTTCACCGTGACCTGCCCGAACGCGCCCATGACGATGCCGATCGAGACCAGGATCAGCGGCAGATTGTTCAGGCTGGCGGCGAGATAGAGGAACGGCGCCAGCATGAAGGACAGCGGCAACGCCACCGTCTTCAGCGAGTAACGGTCGAGCAGCCGGCCGATCGTGTACTGCGTCATCGCGCCGAACACGTAGACGCAGGCCGCGATGACGCCGAGCAACGCCGGGCTCTTGGTCAAATCGGCGAGACGCTCCGCGAACAGTTTTGGCAGCGCCACGGTGACGGCGTTGAACGTGGTGGAGATCGCGATCACCACGATCAGCAGCGACAGCACCACGCGCCACATGTCCTGTTTTGCCACCCGCGCCTGCGCCGCCGCCTGCTTCGAACCCTTGCGGTCCTCGTGCACGACCAGCATCGCAAAGGCGATGCCGATCAGGATCGTGACCACGCCGGGAACGATGAAGGCAAAGCGCCAGCCGAGATACTGGCCGATCACGCCGGTCACCAGCGCCGACGAAGCGACGCCGAGATTGCCCCAGACGCCGTTGATCCCCATCTCGCGGCCGAGCCGGTCGGCATAGGACACGATCATCGCGGTGCCGACGGGATGATAGATCGAGGCAAAGATGCCGATCGCCAGCAGTGCCGCGCCGAGTTGCGCCGGGGTCTGCACGAAGCCGACCGAGATCATGGACGCTCCGATGCCGACGAAGAAGATCAGCATCATGTGGCGGGGGGT
>NZ_AJQF01000456.1:0-2715 GCF_000261705.1 Bradyrhizobium genomosp. III
GCCGGCGCCGAAAGCCACAAAGCCGGGTGTCGCGTAGGGCAAAAGTTCCGAATAGGCCATGCCGAGCGCGGGCCCCATGATGATGACGGCGGCGGCGAAGATCAGCATCGAATAATGGTCGATGAAATGGCCTGCATTGACGAAACTGATGACCCGGCTGGGGCTGTTCATACGAATCCTCTCCTGCTCCGAAATGAGTTATATGTCCTCCCCATGACGGGATGCTGCCAATGACTGTCTTGGAAACGCCAATCCTTAGGGAGGTCCGGAGCAACCACCGCTCGCCCGCGGGCGTGCACCTGGTCGCGCGCGACTATCCCAAGGGCATGCGGATCGATCCGCATTTGCACCGCGAGGCGCAGCTGATCTATGCGGCACGCGGCACCATGCAGGTGACGACGCCCGGGGGGCGATGGCTGGTGCCGCCGGACCGCGCGGTCTGGGTCCCGGCCGGGCTCGAGCATGCCATCGATCTGCTCGCCGACATCGAGATGCGCACGCTGTATTTCGACCTGTCCTGGCTGAAGCGCGAGCAGCGCTATGACGGCCTGACCCGGGAATTCGTGGTGCGGGTGTCGCCGCTGCTCAATCAGGCGATCCTGGCGCTGTTCGACGCGCGCAACACGGAGGAGCGGACCGAGCTGCTGGTGCGCCTCGTCATGCTGGAATTGCACCAGGCCGAGGATTCCGCGACCTTCGTGCCGCTGCCGCGCGAAGTGCGCTGCCGCCGCGCCGCCATGATCGTGCTCGACGATCCCACCGGCCTGCACGACATCGACACGCTGGCGCGCGAGGTTGGAACTTCCGCGCGGACGCTGTCGCGGCTGTTCTCGACGGAAACGCAGCTGAGCTTCAAAAGCTGGTGCCAGCGCGCGCGGATTGCGGCGGCGATCCAGCGGCTCTCCATGGATGCGAATGTCTCGGTGAAACAGCTCGCGACGCAGCTCGGCTATGCCAGCGTGCCGGCGTTCTCGGCCGCGTTCCGGCAAGTCACAGGGCGGACGCCGACGGAGTTTGCGGGGAAGGTGTGAGGCGGTGCCCTCGGTGGCATTGCCGCGAAGGCAGGCATGCCGGCATTCTCCAAACGCACGGCCCAACTAAAGTTGCCGCATTCCTCCGCTTGATTGTGATCGGTTTCTGCCCAAATCCCGTGTAAGCTTCCGCAACGCACAAACCCGACACGAAAGTCCCGATGGCCAACGCCTTCTTCTCCGACCTGCTCGCCACGATCTCCGAGCGCGGCCGCACGCTGCTTCGTCGGGGAGATTCCGCCGACACCAGACGGGACGCCGACGGGCTGATCGATCTCTGCGACGCGCTGCTGTCGGGCCGGGGCGAGGCATCGGGCATCGCCATCGCGCGTGAGGTGCTCGACATCTACCGGGAGCTGGATGCGGCGGGACGCCGCGCCTTCTTCGACGGACTGGTGCGCGATTTCGGCCCGGACCGGGAGCGCCTGTCCAAGGCGATCGAGAAATGGCGCGCCGCGCCGAGCGACGAGGACGCGAGCTCGCTGCATTTCGCCTCGGAGCCGCGGCGGCAGGAGCTGATCCGCCGCCTCAACCGCGCGCCCGGCGGCACCGGCGATCTCGTCAACATGCGCGCCGATCTGCTCGGCATGATGAACGGCCACACCGAGCTCGCCGCGCTCGATCGCGACGTCTCGCATCTTCTCTCTTCGTGGTTCAACAGGGGGTTTCTCGTGCTGCGCAGGATTGACTGGTCGACCCCGGCCAACATCCTCGAAAAAATCATCCGCTACGAGGCCGTGCACGAGATCTCCGACTGGGACGATCTGCGCCGCCGCATCGATCCGGTCGACCGCCGCTGCTACGCCTTCTTCCATCCCGCGATGGTCGACGAGCCCCTGATTTTCGTCGAGGTGGCGCTGACCGAGACGATCCCCGGCGCGATCGCGCCGCTGCTCGCGGTCGATCGCCAGTATCTGCCGATCGAGCGCGCGCGCACCGCCGTGTTCTATTCGATCTCCAACACCCAGCGCGGTCTTGGCGGCATCTCCTTCGGCAGCTTCCTGATCAAGCAGGTGGTCGAGGAGCTGCGCCGCGAAACGCCGAAGCTCGACACCTTCGTGACGCTGTCACCGGTGCCGGGTTTCATGCCATGGCTGAAGCAGGACAAGGACCTGCCGCTGTCGGACGAGGACCGCGAGGTGCTGAAGCGCCTCGACGACCCCAAATGGTTCGAGAGCCCCGAGACGACGGCACAGCTCCGCGCCGTGATCGAGCCGCTCGCGGCGCACTACTTCCTCAAGGCGCGCACGCCGAAGGGCAAGCTGATCGATTCCGTCGCCCGCTTCCATCTCGGCAACGGCGCAAGGCTGGAGCGCATCAACTGGCTCGGCGATCTCTCGCCGAAGGGCGTGCGGGAATCCGCCGGCGTGATGGTCAACTACCTCTATCGCCTCGACGACATCGAGAAAAACCACGAGGCCTACGCGAATGACGGCGAGGTGGTGGCGTCGAGCGCGGTGAAGAAGCTGCTGAAGGGCGAAGGAAGGCGGCTGCTGGACATGCGATTGTCGTAAGCCGCAAACTCAGTCGTCGTCCCGGACAAGCGAAGCGCTGATCCGGGACCCATAGCCACAGGGTTGGGTTTGGCGAAGATTCGGAGTTGCCGGCCCGCTCCATAACCTCTCCCTGGGGTTATGGGTCCCCGCGTTCGCGCTAGGGCATGCACATATCTCTGAGGCTCCAT
>NZ_AJQF01000457.1:0-4869 GCF_000261705.1 Bradyrhizobium genomosp. III
GACCAGGCCTGGGGTCTGTTCCAGGCGTCGGTCGCCGCGCATGACAACCACGTTGCCTACTACGGCGCCACCGAGCCGACTGGCCACCCCGACGACAAGTGGGGTTGGGCTGTTCAGCTCGCTCTGTCGATCAAGAACATCCCGACTGGTGCGGGTGACGTGATCAACATTTCGGGCGTCTACACCGACGGCGCGTCCCGTTACAACTTCCAGAACCTGTCGGGCGGCAGCTACTCGATGTTCGGCAGCTCGGGCGTTGCCTACCAGAGCGTCGGCTTCGCCATCGCTCCGGACACCGTGTTCGTGACCGGCTCGTCGCAGGAGACTGTGAAGACCTGGGGCTTCCGTGGTGCCTACACCCACAACTGGGATCCCTACTGGAACACCGCGCTCTACGGTGCCTACGCTCAGGCACAGTTCGGCTCGCTGGCCAAGACCACGCTTTGCGGCGCCGGTGGTGCTGGCGGCGTGTTCGGCGGTCTCGCCGGTGTGACGGGTTGTAATCCTGACTTCGCCATCGGCCAGGTCGGTATCATCACCCGCTGGACCCCGGTCAAGAACCTCACGTTCTCGGCTGACCTGAACTGGACCCATCTCGACCAGAAGTACTCCGGTACGGTTGGTTACGCTGGTGCCGGCACGACGGCCAAGCCGGCCGCTGTGTACGAGCTGAAGGATCAGGACACCATCGCCCTGCTCCTCCGCGCTCAGCGCAACTGGTAAGTTCGGTCTAACGACCTGACAGAGAGCCCCGGCGGGAAACCGCCGGGGCTTTTCCTTTGCCGCGATGCTTGCCTTCTCGCTTGGCGCAATGGGCCAAGTTTGGCGCATCGCTCTCCATTGACGGTCTTCGTTGCGATCTGATGGAAGCCGTGGTGGGAGGGCAGGGCAATCGCATACGGCGTTTTCCGCCAGCTGAGCGCGCGCCTCGTCATTCGAGACGACCGCGAAGCCTGTCATAAGGCCGCCCTTTGCGCGGCCCCGTGGCGGTCTCCTGAGGCTGAGGCCAAGCGGCATCAGTGCCCGTCAAGACTGCTGCCGCACACTCCGTCCTCATCCTGAGGGCCCGCCAACGGCGGGCGTCTCGAAGGTTAGCTACAGAGGGGGCGCTCCCAAATGCGATTGCTCCGGGGTGGGAGAGGGAAGCTCCGCGCTTCCCATCCCTGGCAGTGGCGCGCGGGCGGAGAACTGCGCTGGCCGGCGCGGCCGCGCATACGCTTCGCTGGTCTGTCTTTGCAGCGGTGGCGACAGGCCCTTCATCTGCACCGTGAGGCAACGGCAGCGCTCGCAACCCATGCTCGCGGCTGCGAATCGAAAGAGCGGATCGCTATTCCACGCTGCCGGCGCCACGGCGCAGATCGGCTTCGATCTGTAGCCGCGTGCCGCCGCCGAAGCGGGCACGGTAGACTTGCAGGTTCTCCATGATCCGCTGCACGTAGTTGCGCGTCTCGGAGAACGGAATCAGCTCGACCCAGTCGACCGCGTCGACCTTGGGGTCGCGCGGATCGCCATAGCGCTCGACCCACTTCTTCACGCTGCCGCGGCCGGCATTGTAGGCGGCAAAGGTCATGATGTAGGAGCCGCGATAATCCTCGAGCAGTCCGCCGAGCTCGGCCGAGCCGAGCGTGGCGTTGTAGACCGAATCGTTCTTCAGCCGCCCCAGATCGTAAGTCGCGCCGTGGCGCTTACAGACATAGCGCGCGGCGTCGGGCGTCACCTGCATCAGGCCGTAGGCCTGCGCCGGCGAGACCACTGACGGATTGAATGCGCTCTCCTGCCGCGCGATCGCATAGACGATGCTGCGCTCGACGTCGGGACCGATCGGGGTGAACTGCGGAATGCCGTTGACGGGGTAGGCGTAAAAGTCGAACGGCAGGCCGCGATTGAGCGCGGCCTTGCCGAGCAGCAGCATGCCGCGCGCATCGTTGTAGCGCTGGGTCAGCTCGCCGAGGCCGGCGAGTGCTTCGGGATCGCCGTTCTCGCCCATGTCGGCCAGCAGCGGTATCGCCATCTCGCGCTCGTCGAGCTCGTAGAGCAGGTGCGCGGCGCGCACGATCTCCAGCCGCTCGGCGCCGCGGCCGCGCGGCTGGCTGTTGAGCTCGATCTGCGGCAGGCCGAGCTTGGCCCGGGCGAGCTGGCCGTAATAGCTGGTCGATTGTTCGGCCGCGCGGGCATAGGCGTTGCGCGCCTCCTGCTGGCGCCCCGCCGCTTCCGCGGCGCGGCCCTGCCAATAGCCGGCACGCGCCAGCGCGGTCGGATTGACGCTGCCGACGCCGATGCGGGCGAAATGCTGGGTGGCGGCCGCGGGGTCGTTGAGGAAGCGCAGCGCGATCCACCCGGCCGTGAACTCCTGCTCGGTCTTGTAGATGTCGCGCGAGGGCAGTGCGGCGTCGCGCGCGATCAGATAGGCGCTGCGGAATTCCTCGGTGTCGATCATCTTGCGCGCCAAAAGACGCCGCTCGATCCACCATTCGTCGAGATTGTGGAGCCGGTTCGGATCCTTCGGCGCCGACAGCATGAGCTGGGCTGCTTCGGCGAACTTCTCCTCGCGGCGCAGCAGCTGGATCCTGCTGAAGGTGAAGCCGGGGTCGTTGTGCAGCTCGCGGGGCACGGCGTCGAGCAGCGCGCGCGCGTTCGGCGCCTTCTTGACGGCGGCGATGCGGGCCTTGGCGAGTGCGACATAGCCGGCGCCCAGGCGCTTTGCGGCGCGCAGCGCGGCCTCGTTCTCGCTGCCGTAGAGCAGGGTGTCCATCCGCGCCTTCTGGTCGCCCGGCGTCAGCAGGGCGCCGAACTGGTCGAGCGCGTTGTTCTCGGTGTCCTCGGACATCGGATCGCTGCGCCAGGCCTCGCGCACCAGCCGCTCGGCATTGGCGCGGTCGCCGCGCGCCAGCATCGCCTTGGCGAGCGTGAACCGGCCCTTGGCGGAGATCGGAGATTCGTTCTCGAACCACGACCACGCGACGGAATCGTCGCGCCTGTCGTCCCACATCGCGGCCTCGAGGCGCCGGCGCAGGAAGGTTTGCGACGGCCAGCTCGGATTGGCGGAGAGGAAGGCGCGGTAGCGCTCCACGGTCGCGCCATTGTCCTCGCTGCGCAGGATGATCCATTCCGCGAGTTTTCGCGCGACCGGATCCGAGATGCCCGCTGCGACGCTGCTGGCGTCACCCGCCTTGCGCTTGCGCACGAGCTCGATGACGCTCTCGAGGGCGTCCTTGTCACCCTGGGGCGTCGACGACGTCGCAGCGACCGCGGCCGGTATGACCGGCTTGCGCGGCGCGGCATGCTGGCGCGTCGCCGGGGCCAGCACGGGCGCTGCGGCCGGTCTGGCCGCGGGGGCGGAAGGTCTGACGGTGGCGGTCACGGCCGGCGCGGGGGCCGTTTTCGGCGGCGAACCGCTGGCGGCCGGATGCGATTTCGGCGCAGGGGTCGCTACGGCGGGCTTTGCGGCAGGCGTTGCTGCAGGCTTGGGCTTGTCCTTCGCGGGCTCTGTTCCGGCGCTCTTGCCGCCGTCCTTGCCGATCTCCTTGGCCGGTTTCTTCGCAGCGTCCTTCGCCGGAGCGCCAGCGGCACCCTTGCTCGCGCCCTTGCTTGCTCCCTGGCTTGCTCCTTTGGCCGCGTCCTTCGAAGTTTCCTTGCCGGTTCCCTTGGACGAGCCCTTCGCGCTGTCCTTGGCAGCGTCCTTGGCGGCTGGCTTCGCGGTGTCCTTGCCGGCTTCCGCCGTCGTCTCATTGGACTTGGCCAGGGCGGCGCAGCCGACCGACAGCCCTGCCATCAGGCACACGATGAGACCGGTGGATCGCCAGGCGGCACGAGGGAATGAGGTCACGGGTTTGGTCGCCCCGAATCAGTCAAGTGGCTCAAGATCTAGCTGTATTTGATTGAATATGCGGACAAAATACCAACAGCGGCTTACCGCGGGCGGGTTTGCACCACTACCACGGCAAAATCGCGGCCTAAACGGTGCGTCACACGGAAGCGGGCCTTTTACCGGCGGGATAGACCCGATATGAAAGGGGCTTGCTCAAGAGATAGCCGCGTACGGAGGAAGTCCATGGCAGCCAAGACGAAATTCCGGGGGTCGTTCACCGCCTTGGTCACGCCGTTCAAGAACGGCTCGCTGGACGAGGCGGCATTCCGATCCCTGGTCAACTGGCAGATTTCGGAGGGCACCAACGGCCTGGTCCCGGTCGGCACCACCGGCGAGAGCCCGACGCTCAGCCATGACGAGCACAAGAAGGTGGTCGAATGGTGTATCGCTGAAGCCAAGGGCCGCGTGCCTGTGATCGCCGGTGCTGGCTCCAACTCGACCAAGGAGGCGATCGAGCTCGCCCAGCACGCGGAGAAGGCCGGCGCGGACGCCGTGCTGGTGGTGACGCCCTACTACAACAAGCCGACCCAGGAAGGCATGTACCAGCACTTCAAGGCGATCAACGACGCGATCGGCATTCCGATCATCATCTACAACATCCCGCCGCGCTCGGTGATCGACATGTCGGTCGACACCATGAAGCGGCTGTGGGAGCTCAAGAACATCGCCGGCGTGAAGGACGCCACCGCCAGCATGGTGCGCGTGTCGCAGCAGCGTGCGGCGATGGGCGAGGATTTCAACCAGCTCTCGGGCGAGGACGCGACCATCATCGGCTACATGGCGCATGGCGGCCACGGCTGCATCTCGGTGACGTCGAACGTCGCGCCGCGCCTGTGCTCGGAGTTCCAGGCCGCCTGGGCGAAGGGTGACCATGCCACCGCGCTGAAGATCCACGACAAGCTGATGCCGCTGCACAACAACCTCTTCATCGAGAGCAACCCGGCGCCGATCAAGTACGCGATGTCGCTGCTCGGCAAGCTCGACGAGACGCTGCGGCTGGC
>NZ_AJQF01000458.1:0-40870 GCF_000261705.1 Bradyrhizobium genomosp. III
CGCGTTGCCGTGCGCAGTGCCATGGTTCATGCTGGGTTGATCAACTGATGGGTTGACCAATCGGGGGGGGCCGTTCATGAGCGTCGACGAGAAGGGCAGGCGGATGCTCACGGAGTTCCGCGAATTCGCCATGAAGGGCAACGTCGTCGATCTCGCGGTCGGCGTCATCATCGGTGCGGCCTTCGGCGCCATCGTCACCTCGCTGGTCGGCGACATCATCATGCCGATCATCGGTGCAGCGACGGGCGGCCTCGACTTCTCGAACTACTTCGCCCCCTTGTCGAAGGCGGTGACCGCCACCAACTTAGCGGATGCGAAAAAGCAAGGCGCCGTACTTGCTTACGGTAGCTTCCTGACGCTGACGATCAACTTCATCATCGTCGCCTTCGTGCTGTTCCTGGTGATCCGCGCCATCAACACGCTGAAGCGGAAGGAAGAGACCAAGCCCGCGGAGCCGCCGAAGCCGTCGGCGGAGGTCGTGCTGCTGACCGAGATCCGCGATCTCCTCAAGAAGTGACGCGCGCGCTTCATCCAAACTGTTAGCATCGCTGCGCATCGCGCTCAGGTTTCGTCGCCATGGCTGAAAAGAACGAACGTCCGATCAAGGTCATGGCGGAAAATCGCAAGGCCCGCTTCAACTATGCGATCGAGGATACGATCGAGGCGGGGATTGCGCTGACCGGCACCGAGGTCAAGTCGATCCGCAACGGCAAGAGCACGATCGCGGAGTCCTATGCCGATTCCAAGGACGGCGAGATCTGGCTGATCAACGCCACCATTCCCGAATATCTGCAAGGAAACCGCTTCAATCACGAGCCCAAGCGGCCGCGAAAGCTGCTGCTGCATCGCCGGCAGATCAACAAGCTGATGGGCGCCGTCGACCGTGAGGGCATGACGCTGATCCCGCTCAAGCTCTATTTCAACGAGCGTGGTCGCGCCAAACTGCAGCTTGCGGTTGCAAAGGGCAAGAAGCTCCACGACAAGCGCGAGACCGAGAAGAAGCGCGACTGGAGCCGGGAGAAGGGCCGCCTGATGCGGGCGAGGGGATAGCGAGATGAACCAACGGAACCTGCTCGAGGTCGATTGGAGCCAGATTCCCGCACCCGAAGACGACGGCGCCGCCGCGCATCTGACCGGCATGACGTTGCCGCCGATCGGCCTGCTCGCGACCAACGACACCTCGGTGACGCTGTCGGCGCTGCGTGGCCGGACTGTGGTGTTCGCTTATCCCCGCACCGGCGAACCCGGCAAGATTTCGTTGGTCGACGATTGGGACATGATCCCGGGCGCGCGCGGGTGCACGCCGCAGACTTGCGCATTTCGCGATCTGTTCGCCGAGCTGAAGGGCGCCGGCGCCTCCCACGTGTTCGGCCTCTCGACCCAGAGCAACGCGTACCAGACCGAGATGGCGTCACGGCTGCATCTGCCGTTCCCCGTGCTGTCGGACGAGAAGCTGGCGCTGACGCGCGCGCTCAATCTGCCGACGATGGAGGTCGCGGGCCTGACGCTGATCAAGCGTCTTGCGCTGATCGTCGACGACGCCAGGATCACGCATGTGTTCTACCCGGTGTTTCCGCCCGACCGGAACGCAGGCGACGTCCTGGACTGGCTCAAGGCCAATCCGGCCAAAGCCTGAACCCGGGCGCTAATCGAGATCGGCCTTCACCTTCGCGAACACCGACCGGAACATGTCCGGCGTCAGCACGCCGGTATTCGTGTTGTAGCGCGAGCAGTGATAGCTGTCGTAGAGCCTGAACGCGCCGGCCTGATGCACGGCGCCGTGGCCGAAGGGGGCCTGCGAGGCCTTCAGGTTCAGCGGCTTGAGCACGCTGTCGTGCGCAATCCGCCCGAGCGCGATGATCGCGCGCAGCTTCGGCATCGTCTCGAGATTCGCGACGAGGAACTGGCGGCAGGTGTTGATCTCGACCGGCAGCGGTTTGTTCTGCGGCGGAACGCAATGCACTGCATTGGCGATCCGGCAGTCGACCAGCTTCAGGCCGTCGTCGGGACGCGCCTGATAGGTGCCCTTGGCAAATCCATATTCGAGCAGCGTGGCGTAGAGCAGGTCACCGGCGTAGTCGCCGGTGAACGGCCGTCCCGTGCGGTTGGCGCCCTGCATCCCCGGCGCGAGGCCGACGATCAACAGGCGTGCCTTGACGTCGCCAAAGGGCGCGACCGGCGCGTTGTGCCACAACGGCTCGCGCGCCCGGTTCGCCTCGCGAAAGGCGACCAGGCGCGGACAGAGCGGACAATTGCGGTCGGGAACGACGGTTGGAGCCTGGCGACTTGACCGGGCCGCCTCACTCCTCGAAGTCGTCATCGCCCCTCGGCGCCACGGTGGTTGCGCGCTGGAGGAATTGCGGGGCGTGGTGGCGGGCCTCGCGATCGCCGCGGTCGCGCGGGGCGGGGCGTTCGGAGGGATCGCGGCCGAGCTTGGATTGCAGCTCGACGAGGTCGGTGAAGACGTCGGCCTGGCGGCGCAGCTCGTCGGCGATCATCGGCGGCTGGCTGGCGATGGTGGAGATCACCGTGACCCGCACGCCGCGGCGCTGCACGGCCTCGACCAGGGAGCGGAAGTCGCCGTCACCGGAGAACAGCACCATCTGGTCGATGTGCTCGGCAAGCTCCATGGCGTCCACAGCGAGCTCGATGTCCATATTGCCCTTGACCTTGCGGCGGCCGGAGGCGTCGATGAACTCCTTGGTCGCCTTGGTGACGACGGTGTAGCCGTTGTAATCCAGCCAGTCGATCAGCGGGCGGATCGAGGAGTATTCCTGATCCTCGATGATGGCGGTGTAGTAGAACGCCCGAAGCAGCGTGCCGCGGCTCTGAAACTCCTTCAGCAGGCGCTTGTAGTCGATGTCGAAGCCCAGAGTTTTCGCCGTCGCGTAGAGATTGGCTCCGTCGATGAAGAGCGCGATCTTGTCGGTAGAGGAAGGTGACATTCAGTTTGCTCGCGTAGTGTTCGTGATTGATCGTTTATTGTTGGCGCGGCGGCAGGAGGCCGCGCAATTGTAGAGTGCCGCTAAAACCCATCGAAACCGCAAATCCGGAGAAGTCGGGGCAAACAAGGTATAGTTATGGCGGACTTTCCATACACCCGGCGCCGCCATCGATGGCAGCCCGGGTAACCACCCATCCCAGCCCCAATGTGGGGGTAGCAGAGCCGTTTGGCGAGGCCAAATCACAAATTGGCCTTGCGAAACCGCCCCAGCCCCTATAACTAGCCCCAATCATCCACATATTTCGTCCCACCCACAACGGAGCGACAGTCCATGGCTCGCGTCACCGTAGAAGATTGTATCGACAAGGTCGACAACCGGTTTGACCTGGTCCTGCTGGCCGCCCACCGTGCCCGCATGATTTCGTCCGGTTCACAACTAACGGTTGACCGCGATAACGACAAGAACCCTGTTGTGTCTTTGCGCGAAATTGCTGACACGACCATTTCGCCCGAGGACCTGCGCGAGGAGCTGGTGCACTCGCTCCAGAAGTTCGTCGAGGTCGACGAGCCCGAGCCGGATACGGTGCCGTTGATCGGTTCCGCGGGCGCGAGCGTCGATGCGGACGATACCGAAGTCGCCGTCGAGCGCATGACCGAAGAGGAGCTCCTGAAGGGACTCGAAGGCCTTGCGCCGCCCGAGGAGCAGCCCGAGGAAGACGAGTAAATCGTCCGTCGCGATCGTCGATGTCTTGTGATTTTATCAAAGGCCCGAACCGGTGTTCGGGCCTTTGCTTTTGTTGACGTTTTCGTGGTTACCATGCGTTGTACTTGGCGATGCGTCCTGTCACTGAATTGATCGGACACAAGCGCGATCGGAGCTAAGATGTATACAGCGGGCCGGCTCGGGCTCGTTTGAAGGCAGGACGGGATGGTATATCGGCGCCGCAGATCCACGCAGATGCAGGCCGCAACCGAATCGGTTGCCGTGGCCCCGACTGCGCCGGTCGCGCGCCCGGCCAAGCCGCGTGCGCGCATGATGCGTCAATATGACCTCGTCGAGCGCGTCAGGTCCTACAATCCCAACACCAACGAAGACTTGCTGAACCGCGCCTATGTCTACGCCATGAAGGCGCACGGCTCGCAGACCCGCGCCTCGGGCGATCCGTATTTCTCGCACCCGCTCGAAGTGGCAGCGATTCTCACCGACCTCAAGCTCGACGACGCCACCATCGTGGCCGCGCTGCTCCACGACACCATCGAGGACACCGAAGCGACGCGGGCCGAGATCGACCAGATATTCGGGCCGGAGATCGGCGCGCTGGTCGAGGGCCTGACCAAGCTGAAGCGGCTCGAGCTGGTGTCGCGCGAGGCCAAGCAGGCCGAGAATCTGCGCAAATTGTTGCTGGCCATTGCTGACGATGTCCGCGTGCTCCTGGTCAAGCTCGCCGACCGCCTGCACAACATGCGCACGCTGGATTTCGTGCCGACGGAGTCGCGCCGGCGCATTGCCGAAGAGACGCTCGACATCTATGCGCCGCTGGCGGGCCGCATGGGCATGCAGGAAATGCGCGAGGAGCTGGAGGATCTGTCCTTCCGCACCCTCGATCCCGAGGCCTATTCGGTGGTGATGCAGCGGCTCGACGCGCTCGCCGAGCGCAACCGCAACCTGATCGGCGAGATCGAGGACCAGCTCTCCAACAATCTGCGCCACCGGGGCTTAGGGGCGCGGGTCTATGGCCGCCGCAAGAAGCCGTTCTCGATCTGGACCAAGATGGAGCGCAAGTCGGTCGGCTTCGAGCAATTGTCCGACATCTTCGGCTTCCGCCTCGTCGTCAACGACATCGAGGCCTGCTATCGCGCGCTCGGCATCGTCCACACCACCTGGCCGGTCGTGCCGGGACGCTTCAAGGACTACATCTCGACGCCGAAGCAGAACGACTACCGCTCGATCCACACCACGGTGATCGGCCCCGGCAACCAGCGCGTCGAGCTGCAGATCCGCACGGAGGCGATGGACCAGATCGCCGAGCGGGGCATCGCCGCGCATGTCTTCTACAAGGAGGGCGTCGGCTCGCCGACCGAATTCCTCAAGCGCGAGTCCAATGCGTTCGCCTGGCTGCGCCACACCATCGGCATCCTCTCGGAGAGTGCCAACCCGGAGGAATTCCTCGAGCACACCAAGCTCGAACTGTTCCACGACCAGGTGTTCTGCTTCACCCCGAAGGGCAAGCTGATCGCGCTGCCGCGCCACGCCAACGTGATCGACTTCGCCTATGCCGTGCACACCGACGTCGGCAATAGCGCGGTCGGCTGCAAGATCAACGGCCAGTTCGCGCCGCTGTCCTCGGAGCTGCAGAACGGCGACGAGGTCGAGGTGCTGACCTCGGAAGCGCAATCGGCGCCGCCATCGGCCTGGGAGACGCTTGCGGTCACCGGCAAGGCGCGCGCCGCGATCCGCCGTGCCACGCGGACTGCGGTGCGCGATCAATATGCCGGTCTCGGCCGGCGCATCGTGGAACGCCTGTTCGAGCGCGCCAAGATCGAATACGCCGACGACAAGCTCAAGGGCGCGCTGCCGCGGCTCGCGCGCACCTCGATCGAGGACGTGATGGCGGCGGTGGGCCGCGGCGAGATCAAGGCCTCCCACGTCGCGCGCGCGATGTACCCCGACTACAAGGAGGAGCGCATCGCGCGCTACGGCGTCAAGAAAGGGCTTGCCGCCAAGCTCAAGGAGAAGTCGTCGGAGCCGCCGCGCAGCCCGGTCGCGATCCCGATCCGCGGCATCAATTCCGACCTCCCGATCAAGTTCGCACCGAATGGCGGCGCCGTGCCGGGCGATCGCATCGTCGGCATCGTCACGCCGGGCGAGGGCATCACGATCTACCCGATCCAGGCGCCGGCCCTGAAGGATTTCGAGGAGGAGCCGGAGCGCTGGCTCGACGTCCGCTGGGACATCGAGGACTCCGCGCCGCAGCGCTTCCCCGCCCGCATCAAGGTCGAGAACGTCAACGAGCCCGGTGCGCTTGCCCAGATCGCGACCGTGATCGCCGAGCACGACGGCAATATCGACAACATCAGCATGCAGCGCCGCTCGCCTGATTTCACGGAGACGACGATCGATCTCGAAGTCTACGATCTGAAGCACCTCAGCGCGATCCTGGCCCAGCTGCGCGCGAAGGCGGTCGTCGCCAAAGTCGAACGTGTTAATGGATAGACGTCTTCCGCAGCCGTCCGTCCCCCCGATTTCGTGAGTTTCTGAAATGCCCGCAATTCCGCTTCGCCTCGGCGTCAATATCGATCACGTCGCAACCGTGCGTAACGCGCGCGGCGGCCGCCATCCCGATCCGGTGCGCGCGGCGCTGATGGCCATCGAAGCCGGCGCCGACGGCATCACCGCCCATTTACGCGAGGATCGCCGCCACATCCGCGATGAGGACATGGCGCGGCTGAAGGCCGAGATCTCCAAGCCGCTCAATTTCGAGATGGCAGCGACCGACGACATGATGCGCATCTCGCTCGCCACCAAGCCGCACGCGGTGTGCCTGGTGCCGGAGCGCCGGCAGGAGGTGACCACCGAAGGCGGGCTGGACGTGGTCGGCCAGCACAACGCGCTCGCGCCCTACATCGCTCGGCTGAACGATGCCGGCATTCGGGTCTCCCTGTTCATCGCCGCCGATCCCGCCCAGATCGAGATGGCGGCGCGGCTGCGCGCGCCGGTGATCGAGATCCACACCGGCGCCTGGTGCGATGCCGTCGTCGACGGCCACACCGCCAAGGCCGAGGCCGAATGGCAGCGGATCGTGGCGGGGGTGAAGCTGGCGAAGGCCGCCGGGCTGGAGGTTCATGCCGGGCACGGGCTCGACTATGCGACGGCGGAGACGATTGCCGCGCTTCCAGAGATCATGGAGCTCAACATCGGCTACTACATGATCGGCGAGGCACTGTTCGTCGGTCTTGCCGAGACGGTGCGCTGCATGCGCGCGGCGATGGACCGCGGCCGGAGCCGGGCATGATCATCGGCATCGGCTCCGACCTGATCGACATCACCCGCGTCGGCAAGGTGATCGAGCGCCATGGCGAGCGCTTCCTCGATCGCATTTTCACCGCGGCCGAGCGGGCCAAGGCGGAGCGGCGGGCCAAGAACGAGAAGATGGTGGTGGCGACCTACGCCAAGCGCTTTGCCGCCAAGGAGGCCTGCTCCAAGGCGCTCGGCACCGGGATCCGGCGCGGCGTCTGGTGGCGCGACATGGGGGTGGTCAACCTGCCGGGCGGGCGGCCGACCATTCAGCTGACCGGCGGGGCGCTGGCCCGGCTCCAGGCCCTGACCCCGGAGGGGTTCGAGGCGCGGATCGACCTGTCGATCACCGACGACTGGCCGCTGGCGCAGGCCTTCGTGATCATTTCCGCCGTCCCGCTGCCGAAACCCTGAGGGGGCCCGGCGATTTTGAGATTTGTGTTGTAAATCAATATCTTATCCAGTTTTGATGCGATCCTTGATTGCGTGGCCTCCGACAACCGTCTAAAAGTCCGCGGACACAAAATCAGCTTGGTCGAATTCGGCTTTACGCCGGAATTGGCCCTCACTATCAGAATCAGGACAATCTCCTTGCGCCGCGAACCGGTGGGCCGTTCGCGGGAGGAGGGCGCTCTGTGATCGCCGGGCGGAATTGAGAGAGCAATGAGCGTGACTTCAGGAACGAAAACTGAGAGCGGCGTCGGTGAAACGATCCGGGTCGTGATCCACGCTCTCCTGATCGCGCTGGTGATCCGCACCTTCCTGTTCCAGCCGTTCAACATCCCGTCCGGCTCGATGAAGGCGACGCTGCTGGTCGGCGACTATCTGTTCGTCTCGAAATATTCCTACGGCTACAGCCACTATTCGATTCCGTTCTCGCCGCCGCTGTTCTCCGGGCGGATCTGGGGCTCGGATCCGAACCGCGGCGACATCGTCGTGTTTCGCCTGCCGAAGGACGATTCCACCGATTACATCAAGCGCGTGATCGGCCTTCCCGGAGACCGCATCCAGATGCGGGACGGGCTGCTCTACATCAACGACACGCCGGTCGAGCGGCAGCGCATGAGCGAATATGTCGGCGAGGAGCCCTGCGGCTCGGAAGGTGGCGGCATCTCCCGCGTGAAGCGCTGGAAGGAAACGCTGCCGAACGGGGTGTCCTATGAGACGCTCGATTGCGCCGATAACGGCTATGTGGACAACACCAATGTCTACACCGTGCCAGCCGGCCATTTCTTCATGATGGGCGACAACCGCGACAATTCCACCGATAGCCGCTTCCTCGGCCAGGTCGGCTATGTGCCGCAGGAGAATCTGATCGGCCGCGCCCAGATGATCTTCTTCTCCATCGCCGAAGGCGAGCATGCCTGGATGTTCTGGCGCTGGCCGTGGGCGGTGCGCTGGAATCGGTTCTTCAAAATCGTCCGATGAAAGACGAAGCCAAGGACATCGCGATCCAACCGACCGAGGCGCAAGCCGCTCCTGAGAGCGAAGCTGCAGCGAAGACGCCTGCAAAGAAGAAGCGGACACGGAGCAGCAAGGCTAAGGGCACCGATGCCAACGCGGCGCTCGAGGCGCGCATCGGCCATAGCTTCGCCGACCCGAATATGCTGATGCAGGCGATCACGCATGTCTCGGCGCTGAAGTCCGGGCGCAAGCGGGGCGACAGCTATCAGCGCCTGGAATTCCTCGGCGACCACGTGCTCGGGCTGGTCGTCTCCGACATGCTCTATCACGCGTTCCCGAACGCCGATGAGGGCGAGCTGTCCAAGCGTCTTGCCGAACTCGTGCGCAAGGAAAGCTGCGCCGACGTCGCCAAGTCGCTCGGTCTGCTCGACGACATCAAGCTCGGCTCGGTCGGCTCCAGCGCCGACGCGCGCCTGCGCAAGTCCATCCTCGGCGACATCTGCGAGGCCGTGATCGGCGCCGTCTTCCTCGACGGCGGGTACGCGGCGGCGTCCGAGTTCGTCAAGCGCAACTGGACCGAACGCATGCACAAGCCGCGCCGTCCCTTGCGCGATCCCAAGACCGTGCTGCAGGAATGGGCGCAGGGCAAGGGACTGCCGACGCCGGTTTACCGCGAGGTCGAGCGCACCGGCCCGCACCACGATCCGCAATTCCGCGTCGCGGTGGACCTGCCGGGGCTCGCGCCGGCCGAGGGCATCGGCGGCAGCAAGCGCGCGGCAGAGAAAGTAGCAGCTTCAGTGATGATCGAACGTGAAGGCGTTGGCGGCGGCAATGACGGCTGAAACAAGCGGCGAGGCGCCCACTGCCACGCGCTGCGGCTTCGTTGCGCTGATCGGCGCGCCGAATGTCGGCAAGTCCACGCTGGTCAACGCGCTGGTCGGGGCCAAGGTCACGATCGTCTCGCGCAAGGTGCAGACCACGCGCGCGCTGATCCGCGGCATCGTGATCGAGAACAACGCGCAGATCATTCTGGTCGACACGCCCGGCATCTTCCTGCCCAAGCGCCGGCTCGACCGCGCCATGGTTTCGACCGCCTGGAGCGGGGCGCATGACGCCGATCTCGTCTGCGTGCTGCTCGACGCCAAGACCGGGATCGACGAGGAGGCGGAGGCGATCCTCACCAAGGCGGCCAGCGTCAATCACGAGAAGATCCTCGTCATCAACAAGGTCGATCTGGTCCAGCGCGAGAAACTGCTGGCGCTGGCGCAGGCCGCCAACGAGCGCATGAAGTTCGCGCGGACCTTCATGATCGCGGCGATCTCGGGCGACGGCGTCGACGACCTCCGCAAGACGCTGTCCGAGATGGTGCCGGCGGGGCCGTTCCTTTACCCCGAGGACCAGATGTCGGACGCGCCGATGCGGCAGCTGGCGGCCGAGATCACGCGCGAGAAAATCTATCAGAAGCTGCACCAGGAATTGCCCTACCAGTCCACGGTCGAGACCGACAAGTGGGAGGAACGCAAGGACAAGTCGGTGCGGATCGAGCAGACGATCTTCGTCGAGCGCGAGAGCCAGCGCAAGATCGTGCTCGGCAAGGGCGGCGCCACCATCAAGTCGATCGGCGCAGACTCGCGCAAGGAGCTGATGCAGATCCTGGACGTGCCGGTCCACCTGTTCCTGTTCGTCAAAGTGCGCGAGAACTGGGGCGACGACCCCGATCGCTACCGCGAGATGGGCCTGGACTTTCCGAGAGAATAACCAAGAAAAGATCGGTATCCGATGAGCGTGCCCAGCAATGTCCGGCGCTTCGAAGCGCTGCTCTATGCATCGTTGATGCTGGACGCCTTGTCCGTTGCGGTCCAGGACCGCACGCCCAGTGCCGAGGTGACCGAGCAGATGATCATGACGGGGACCTTGCTCGCCGGCGGCATGATCCTGCTCCTGGTCTACTTCGTCTGGTTAGCTGCGCATTGGCGCAAGAACTGGCCGCGCTGGGTGCTGGCGGCGGCGCTCGTGCTGTCGGTGATCTCGCTCGGCCAGATCATCGGGGAGAAGGGAATGGAGCTCGACAGCGCCATCGAGATCGTCTCTTGCGCGCTGACGACGGCAGGCCTGTATTTCTCCTTCAGCGGCGACGCGCAAGGCTGGTTCAACGCGTGAGGTTTTCGCGCGGTGCCGTAGGGTGGGCAAAGGCGCGCCCTTGCGCGCCGTGCCCACCACAATCAATTTGCATCGGGTGGATCAAATTGGTGGGCACGCTTCGCTTTGCCCACCCTACGACAGCTCGAAATGCGGTAAGATTCCTCCCATGGAATGGACCGACGAAGGCATCGTGCTGGGCGTGCGGCGGCATGGCGAATCCAGCGCCATCGTCGAGCTCCTGACCCGCGGGCACGGTCGTCATCTCGGCCTCGTCCGCGGCGGCGCCGGCTCGCGGATGCGGCCCTTGCTGCAGCCGGGGAACAGCGTCAGCGCGGTGTGGCGGGCTCGGCTCGACGAGCATCTCGGCACCTACGCCATCGAAGGGCTGAAGCTGCGTGCGGCCACGTTGCTCGGATCATCCCACGGCGTCTACGGCGTCACCCATCTCGCCTCGATTGCGCGCCTCCTGCCGGAGCGCGATCCGCATGAGGAGATCTTTGCGCTGCTCGAACATTCGCTCGACGATTTCGAGGATATCGGTGGTGCGGCCGTGCACCTCATCCATTTCGAGCTGGCGATGCTCGCCGAGCTCGGCTTCGGGCTGGCCCTGGAAAACTGTGCGGTCACAGGCGAGACCACGGACCTGATCTATGTCTCGCCGAAATCCGGCGGCGCGGTGTCGCGCGGCGCGGGCGAGCCCTGGCGCGACCGCTTGTTGCGCCTGCCGCCGTTTCTGCGCCAGGGCGAGACCGCAAGCGACCTCACCGAGCAGGATCTCCAGGACGGCTTTCGGCTCACCGGCCTGTTCCTGCTCCGCCATGTGCTGGAGCCGCGTGGACTGGGCCATTCCGACGCGCGCGCGGGCTTCATCAACGCCTTGATCCGGCAGCAGGCGAAGGCGGCAATTCCCGCGCCATGAGCCGAGCGGGACTCTGCTTTGCCTCCGGGCATGGAGTTCCGGGGAACGAACTAGGGATGGTTGAGTTCGCTTCCTCAGGTTCCATAGCGGGGACAGCCTAAATGTTGATCAGAGGATTCGCCTTGTCCGCGGCGCTGCTTGCGTTTGCGCCTGATGCAATGGCCGGCGAGCCGCAGCCCGGCGTGTTTCGCCGGGCGTCCTGTACGGTCGTCCGGTATTATGTGGCGAAATATTCTGCTGCGGCCGCAGAGACATGGGCGCGGTCGAAGGGAGCGACGGAGGCTGAAATCGAGGCCGCCCGGCGGTGCCTGACCAATGTGCCGGCGCCGGCCCAAACGCCTGGTGGGACCCAGACCCAGACCGTGACAGCCGGCTGGGCCGGGCATTAGCCGCCCACAGGGAACCAATCCATCCTTGCCCGATTCGCTTCCACGGTTTAACCGGGCGGCATGGGAAAACGAATCGTTCCGCCGGAAGAACCGGCCGAAATTCACGAGGTGCCGCTGCGTGAAGCGCTCGAGGAGCGTTATCTCGCCTATGCGCTCTCCACCATCATGCACCGCGCGCTGCCCGACGCGCGCGACGGCCTGAAGCCGGTTCACCGTCGTATCCTCTACGGCATGCGCCTGCTCAGGCTCGACCCCGGCACGGCCTTCAAGAAATCCGCAAAAATCGTCGGCGACGTGATGGGCTCGTTCCATCCGCATGGCGACCAGGCGATCTACGACGCCATGGTCCGCCTCGCGCAGGACTTCTCCTCGCGCTATCCGCTGGTCGACGGCCAGGGCAATTTCGGCAATATCGACGGCGATAACCCAGCCGCCTACCGCTACACCGAAGCGCGCATGACCGACGTCGCGCGGCTTCTGCTCGACGGCATCGATGAGGACGGCGTCGAGTTCCGCGCCAATTACGACGGCCAGTCGAAGGAGCCGGTCGTGCTGCCCGGCGGCTTCCCGAACCTGCTCGCCAACGGCGCGCAGGGAATCGCGGTCGGCATGGCGACCTCGATCCCGCCGCACAACGCGGCCGAGCTTTGCGAAGCCGCGCTGCATCTGATCGAGAAGCCCGACGCCAAGTCCAAGGCGCTGATGCGGTGGGTCAAGGGGCCCGATTTCCCGACCGGCGGCATCTGCGTCGATTCCAAGCAGGCCATCGCCGAAGCCTACACCACCGGTCGCGGCTCGTTCCGCGTTCGCGCGCGGTGGGAGCAGGAGGAGGGCGCGCGAGGCGCCTGGGTCGTCGTCGTCACCGAGATTCCCTTCCTGGTGCAGAAGTCGCGGCTGATCGAGAAGGTCGCCGAGCTGCTCGACCAGAAGAAGCTTCCGCTGGTCGGCGACATCAGGGACGAATCGGCCGAAGACGTCCGCATCGTCATCGAGCCGAAATCGAAGAACGTCGATCCCGCGCTGATGATGGAATCGCTGTTCCGTCTCACCGAGCTCGAAAACAAGATTCCGCTGAACCTCAACGTGCTGATTAAGGGCCGCGTGCCCAAGGTGGTGGGTCTTGCGGAGTGCCTGCGCGAATGGCTCGACCATCTGCGCGATGTCCTGATCCGCCGCAGCAACTACCGCAAGGCCCAGATCGAGCACCGGCTGGAAGTCCTCGGCGGCCTCCTGATCGCCTATCTGAACATCGACAAGGTCATCAAGATCATCCGCACCGAGGATGAGCCGAAGCCGGCCTTGATGAAGGAGTTCAAGCTCACCGAAGTGCAGGCCGAAGCCATCCTCAACATGCGCCTGCGCTCCTTGCGCAAGCTCGAGGAGATGGAGATCCGCACCGAGGACAAGAACCTCCGTGCCGAACTCAAGGGCATCAACGCGGTGCTGGCCTCGGAAGCCGAGCAGTGGAAGAAGGTCGGCGAGCAGGTCGGCAAGGTCCGCGACATGTTCGGACCGAAGACGCCGCTCGGCAAGCGCCGCACCACTTTTGCCGACGCGCCCGAGCACGATCTGGCCGCGATGGAGGAGGCCCTCGTCGAACGCGAGCCGGTGACGGTCGTGGTCTCCGACAAGGGTTGGATCCGCACCATGAAGGGCCATGTCGAGGATCTCTCGGGGCTCGCCTTCAAGCAGGACGACAAGCTCGGCTTTGCGTTTTTCGCCGAGACGACCTCGAAGCTGCTGCTGTTCGCCACCAACGGCAAGTTCTACTCGCTCGATGTCGCGAAGCTGCCAGGCGGCCGCGGCCACGGCGAACCGATCCGCCTGTTCATCGACCTCGAGCAGGAGGCGGCGCCCGTCGCGCTGTTCGTCAACAAGGGCGGACGCAAATTCCTGGTCGCGAGCAGTGAGGGCCAGGGCTTTGTCGTCAACGAGGACGATTGCGTCGGCACCACCAAGAAGGGCAAGCAGGTCCTCAACGTCGACATGCCGAACGAGGCGCGCGTGGTTACCGAAGTGCTGGGCGACACCGTCGCGGTCATCGGCGAGAACCGCAAGATGCTGATCTTCCCGCTCGACCAGGTGCCGGAGATGGCGCGCGGCCGCGGCGTGCGGCTGCAGAAGTACAAGGACGGCGATCTCTCCGACGTTGCCGTGTTCGAGGCCAAGGCGGGCCTGACCTGGAAGGACTCCGCGGGCCGCGAGTTCTCCGCGACCATGAAGGAGCTGGCGGAGTGGCAGGGCACCCGCGCCGACGCCGGCCGCCTGCCGCCGAAGGGTTTCCCGAAGTCGAACAAGTTCGGCCGGGGGATCGGGTAGGGCGGGCTCGCGTCCCGGACGCGCTGCAACGCTCTTGGCGTTGCTGCGCAGAGCCGGGACCCATGCTGCACGGATTGCTCTGAGACATGGGCCCCGGCTCTGCAACGCACCGCACCGGACGATGCTTCGCATCGCCGGGGGCGCTGCGCTGCGTCCGGGGCACTCGTCAATGTGTGGTACACATCTGTCTCCCCTTCGCCATTGCGAGCGAAGCGACTTGTCCGCCGAAGCCTTTGGCGAAGGCGGGTGCAATCCAGAATCTCTCCGCGGCGGCAGTCTGGATTGCTTCGTCGCTTCGCTCCTCGCAATGACGCGCGGCGAAAGCGCCACTGTCCAAATGCCATCCTGCTGATATCATCAGCCATCCCGGTATTCTCCGTTGAGACCTAACGCGATGTACGATGTCATTGTTGTCGGCGGCGGCTCCGCTGGCGCGGCTGTTGCGGCACGGCTGTCCGAGGATCCTGCGCGGCGCGTGCTGCTGCTTGAGGCCGGCCGCGACTGGCGCGCCGATGAGGCGCCCTGGGAGGTGCGGACGCCGAATCCGATCCCGATCATCCACAAGCGCGAGTACCAGGAGAAATGGCAGTGGCCTGATCTGTTGTCGCGCCGCGTTGCCGGGCAGGAGGCGCGCTTCTACTGGCGCGGCAAGGGGCTCGGCGGCTCCTCGATGATGAACGGCCAGATCGCGATCCGCGGCGTTGCCGATGCGTTCGACGAATGGGCCGCCAATGGCTGCACCGGCTGGTCGGCCAGGGAGGTGATGCCGCTATTCTCCGTGATCGAGGACGATCTGGAGTTCGGCGATGCCGAGGGCCACGGCCGCGGCGGGCCGCTGCCGGTCTATCGCGCGCCGCCGGAGACTTGGGGACCGATCGATCGCGGCTTGCGCGATGCGGCGCTGGCGAGCGGCTATCCCTGGTGCGCCGATCTCAACGGCCCCGATGGCGAGGGCGTTGCCTGCTATCCCATCAACAGCCGCAACAGCCGCCGCATCAGCACCAATGAAGGTTATCTCGAGCCGGCGCGCGGGCGCGCCAATCTGGAGATCCGCGGCCATGCGCTGGTCGATCGCGTCCTGATCAGCGACGGAAGGGCAACCGGAGTCCGTGTTCATGTCGAAGGGCAGGGCACCCACGAGATCAGCGCGCGGCAGATCGTGCTGTGCGCCGGCGCCATCCACAGTCCGGCGATCCTGTTGCGCTCGGGCGTCGGCCCGGCCGAGGAATTGAAGGCGATGGGAATTGGCGTCGCGCGCGACCTGCCGGTCGGCCGCCACTACTTCGATCACCCGCTGTTTCGCACCACGATTCAGCTTCGCGAGGAACTGCGTCCCACCGACCCCGACACCCGTCACACCAATTGCTGCGTGACCTATTCCTCGGGTCTCGCCGAGGGCGGCAAGCGCGACATGATCCTGATCGCCTTCAATCATCGCGGCATCGGCAATCCCGGGGCGATCGGTGCGGGCCTGTTCAACGCCTATTCGCGCGGCACGCTGAAACTGGCCTCGACCGACCCCGCGATCGATCCCGTGGTCGAGGAGAACATGCTGGCCGATCCCCGCGACATGCTGCGCATGATGGATGCGGTGAGACGGCTCGCCGTGATCACGTCGCAGTCGGCGCTCTCAGGCATCGCGGACTGGATCCGGCTCGCCGACACCGATCTGACGCTGCCGCAGGCAGCTGCCCTGCCGGATCACGAACTCGATGCGGTGCTGCGCCGTGAGACCGGCGACATCCAGCACGCCGCCGGCAGCTGTCGCATGAGCGGCGCCGGGGATGCCGACGGCGTGGTCAATCCTGATGGCGCCGTGAAAGGCATCTCCGGCTTGCGTGTCGCCGACGCCTCGATCATGCCGTCCGACTGCCGCGCCAACACCCATTTCACCACGGTGGTGATCGGCGAAGCGATCGCGCGGATGATGATGCGGTAGCGGAATTGAGGGAGGCGCAGGGCGTCACAACACCGGTGTCATGCCTCGGCTTGACCGGGGCATCCAGTACGCCGCGGCGTCTTTTATCCGTCACGATTGCCTCTGAGATACTGGGTCGCCCGGTCAAGCCGGCGACGACACCGCGGGTGAGGTCAGGCCACCGTCACGTCAATGGTCATTTCCAACAGCAGGCGCACGTTCGCATTCTCGCGGCGCGTCTCGCCCGAGTCTTGCTTCTCGCACGCCCTCGAAAATGACAAGGGCGCAGGGAAGGCCGGGCGCCGGCTGGCACCCGAGATCCGTGCGCGACAGAAATGCACACGGGGTGGACCACAGGTGATGCCGGTCGCCCGGCCTTCCCTGCGCGAATGGTTTTAACGGTGTCCTTCGTGCTCTCCTCGGGGAGCGTTGCACTATTGCCCCCGTCGCCTTGCGGATGATCGATGCGCGCGCCGGTCGGCCGCCACATCACCGCAAGACTTGACGCACAGACCCCGGGCGTCGGGACCACACGACTTCTCCGTCCGCGCACGTCCTCGCTGGGAATCCGAGGGGTGGCGTGTGCTCGCCCCCGAAGCCATGCGAAGACGCTGTCAGCGTCGTGTCGTTCGCGCGGAAAGCCATTGCTCACGGCTGAAGCCGCCCTGCAATGCCCATCGCGCCCGACGCCGTCGCGTCCATCGCTGCCCAGCCCGCGGTTCGTGACGATCGCGATCCGCCCCTCGTCTCGGGCCAGGGTGATCAGTCTGTACGACAAATCCGAATTTCGGTAAAGTGGAATATTTTGCGGGGACGGGGCTTGACGGGCGACGTAGCGGAATTGGTCGGCTGTTTTGCCCGACGGGCGCGCTGCGACGAGCGTTTTTTTTGAGGACGGGTGTTCGCGAATGGCAGCTTCCAAGGGCAAAGCGGAAGTCGTTCCGCTTGGTCGCCATCGACGGCTTGCGACCCGGCCGGAAGCTGACCGAGTTCGTGTATGAACCATTTGAATTGTGACCCCGACCAAGGGTCGAAGAGGGTTCGGGGAAATAGCGATAGGCGATCTTTGGCCGCTCCCGACGCCCCAGAAGCGATCGGGCGAGTGAAGAAGGCTTTGAGCCAAAATGATGAGCAATCGAGCTATGCAGAAGCGCTCAACCTTCAATGTAAGGCAATTCGGAGTTGATGGTCGAAAGACGTTCTTCTTGCTGCTTCTCCTTTTCGCGATCCCCGCGGGCGACTGCTCCGCGCAGACACCTCCGCCCCCAGTCAGCGAACATGCGTTCGAGCGCGTGCCGCCGACAGTCGTGAAGAGATTGGCGACCCGCTTTTCGCTAGGCGCATTCGCCGGCCGCTTCGAGGAGACGCGGCTCGGCGCGGTTCGTGAAGCCGTGGGCGAAGGGACCGTCCAACACCAGGGCGACGCTGGAGGTAGCATCTATTGGCTGTGCTATAGGCGCGCGCAGCATCGATTATGGGTCGTGTCCAGCGGAGAGATGGGCGGCCCGGACCATCTTGTCACAGAGGTCGTGGAAGAGCTCACCGAGAAAGACACCGAGACCTCGGCAGATTGCGCCATCATCCCGGAAAAGTTCGCGCCCCTCGTCTTCGACGGCAAGCTGCATTTGGGTATGTCGCGTTTGGAGGTAGTCAAGGCGCTGGGACCGCCGTCGAAGTCGGAAGCTGCTCAGATGGTGTATTACCACGAAGGAAAGCTCGCGGACGGTTTCGATGAGACCGCATGGTTTATTCTCCGATTTCGTGAGGAAAAGCTCGTGTCCATGCGCGGCGGCAAGACCACGACGAATTGAAGTGGCAGCTATCCGCTCAATCTGGCGCTAAAGAGACGTTGTCTCTCGATCATAAAGCAGACGCCACTTCGGCGCCGCCAAGGTCCGCTTTTGCCCCTTGCCGAAGGTCTCGCTGGTCATTGGAATGTCGCCCCACAGAGGTAGAGCGGACATCGTTTGGTTCGGCTGGAGGCGCGGCTTTTGACCCGAAGCAGACGTCGCGGCCGATTGGGTGTCACCATCGATTCCCTCAATCGCTTCCTACCGGCCGTGCGGCGGTCGAGCACATCAATTTTCGACTGAATTTCGCTGGCCTGACGCGGAATGAGGTGCGACACTCGCGTCGCGCGGTTTTTGTCACGCAGTAGGCCAGCATGGCTGACATCCCGGCCACTCGCTATGTTAAAAGTGACGACGTCCATATTGCCTATCAGGTGATTGGTGACGGTCCGCGCGACCTGCTGTTCGTCCCGGGTTTTGTCTCCAATCTTGAGGCGCTCTGGCAATCGCCGGCGCGCACCGCCTTTTTCTGCAGGCTTGCAAGGTTTGCGCGGATCATCATGTTCGATAAGCGCGGCACCGGAATGTCCGATCGCGGCTCCCAGATATTCACGCTTGAACAGCGGATGCACGACGTGCAGGCAGTGTTGGACCAGGTCGGCTCCCGACGGGCCACCTTGTTCGGAATATCAGAGGGCGGTCCGATGTCGTTGCTCTATGCGGCGACCTATCCCGAGCGCACGTCGGCTCTGGTGCTTTACGGCACCTATGCACGACGCTCGTGGGCGCCTGACTATACATTCGCATGGACAGATGCGCAGTGGAGCACTTTCCTGGATGACATAGAGCACCACTGGGGCACGACTGATGCAATGAGTTTGCTGATGTGGGCGCCCAGCGTTGCCGGGAACAAGCACGCAGTCGAGCAAATTGCTGCCTACTTCAGGGCCTCGGCAAGCCCAGGCGCGGCATCTGCAATCATGCGTATGAACCGGGACATCGATGTCAGAGATATCCTGCCTGTCACGCGCGTACCGACGTTGATTTTGCATCGCACCGACGACCGCGTCATCGACGTAAAGCATGCCCGCTACATGGGCCAGCGGATTCCGCGCGCCAAACTGATTGAGCTCAACGGCGAGGACCATATGGTCTGGGTTGGCAATCAGGATGCAATTCTTGACGAGGTCGAAGAGTTCGTCACCGGGCATCGGCAAACAGCGGAGCCCGACAGGGTGCTTGCGACTGTGCTGTTCGTCGACATTGCGGGATCGACGGAACGCGCCGCCGCACTCGGCGACGGCGCCTGGCACGTGCTGCTCGATGCGTTCTATGCCAAAGCGCGGGGCGCGCTCGGCCAGTATCGAGGGCGCGAAATCAACACCGCCGGCGACGGGTTTCTTGCCACGTTCGACGGCCCGGCCCGCGCCGTGCGTTGCGCCAGCGCAATCCGTGATGCGGTGCGCCCGCTCGATCTGAAGATCCGTTGCGGTTTGCATACCGGCGAATGCGAATTCGTCGCTCACGACATTGTCGGCATTGCTGTACATATTGGCGCGCGTGTAGCGGCGCTAGCTGCCCCGGGTGAAGTTCTGGTCTCGCAAACGGTCCGCGATCTCGTGGCAGGATCCGGATTGGCCTTCGAAGAGAAAGGTACTCACCTGCTCAAGGGAGTCCCCGACCGTTGGCGTCTGTTCCGCGCCGTAACGGGCGAGCGCTTCGGTTGACGGCCTCTTTCATATTAGGCCAAGTCTGCGATGTCGCTTGTTGGCCCATCAGCGAAGTGACGCGCTCTCGGATTGACGTCCGCTCCGTGCGGCATGGCGGACTGGATCTGCTCACCCCGAGTTCTTCGCATCTTGACCCCGACTGAGACATTGGCGCTGGGCTTCTGTCGCTCGTTTTGCGTTCAGGACCAGGGCGGCTCTTCGCTCGTCCCGGCTGCCTCGTGGCGGATCGTGACATCCGCCGAACGCAACCCGGTCAGCAATACAGTTCTGACAGTGGCAGCATCAAATCCAATATCCTTGGCATTTGGTGGATGTGCCTCGCTGTTCTTCAATCGGAGCGCAAGGTGCAATTGCTCGCAAAGGTGCTGAACGACGAGATTGACCTGATCGTCAGTCATGATCGGCTTCTCCTGCGGCCATTCCGCTACCCAACCAGGTAGCGCACTTGAGAATCGGACGGTACGCGATTGGACCGCCCATGGGATCACCCTGTGCGATGACCATGGGCGGATGAATGAGACGCATTCGGTTCGCTGCAAGGCGCGAGTCCGAAATTCGACGACATCAGCAAGAGGGCGGCGCTCCCACGCAACTGTCGGCGTTTACGGCTACTTTATGCCCGAGGACCCATTAGGCTCTATGTGCACCAAAACCTCGCCGGTTGTGATTTCGGGAACTCCAAGATCGAGGTCAGGCAGACTTGCTTGAACAAACGCCAGTATCTTGGCATTTGCTGCATTGGCGCTTTCGCGGTCGTCAAATATCATCACGGCGATACCAGCACCGTCGCCCGCATCCAGCACAGAGTAAGATTTGAATCCGGGCGATTGCCTTAGGATCTCGCCGACGCCGCTCTTGGCGCGACGAGCAGCGTCCGCGACCGAACGAACCTTGGTATACTTGCGAATGACCATGTACATGGGGCCACCACGCGCCACACGCCCGCACGCATCAAACCACATCGGCCCTAGTCGGACTAGGGCCTACTACGGGATGGGTCACAGCGCCCGGTTGGGCGGACCGCGCAACGCGCCTTTTCCAATGAGCCATCCTCGCCCCGCAAGTGGAGGCCGAGGTGCTGAGGCTCAGGAGCCCTCGAACTTGAACGATACGTTGAGCTTGGCGCGATAGGCCTCAACTTTTCCGTTCTCATCCAGTTGCATATCGAGCTTGATGACCTCTGCAACGCGAAGATCCCGGAGAGATTTCGCAGCTTGCTCGACCGCATTGGCGGCCGCCTTCTCCCACGAGTCGCTGCTGGTACCGACCAGTTCTATGACCTTGTAGACGCTATCAGGCATGTCGTCCTCCTGTTCGGTATGACCGAGGAAATCTAGCATCAGGATCTCGACGCTGATACGCGGCTCTTGGCTCCGAATGGACTGCCGGGCCTGCGCCATCGTGTCCGTTCATGGCGGATCGATGGAAAAGCGTCCGATTGGCTGTCTCTTTTCAGTCTGCCCGGACCGGGAGGCAGCACGATCCGGTTGGCGCGCAAGCTCACGCTCGAACAAAACGGCTATGGCTCGCGCCGATCGCGAGAAAGATGCCCCAAGGAAGGAAGCTCTGGCTCGCACGCGGACCATCTCGGTCACCTGCCTCGCCGAAAAAGGGGTAAAGTGCCCCAGGGCTCACATCCGAGGAGCAACAACATGACCCTACTCCCCGAGCTGGTTCCCGCCAGGATCGACTGGCATGTCTTCGCGGTTATGAGCAACGCGATGCCGCCTCGAGATCCTGATGACGACGAAGAAGATGACGACGAAGAGGATGAGGACGAAGAGGATGAGGAAACCGACGAATCGCCGGTCGTGCGCGAGCCGGACGAAGACTAAGCGGGATGCTTGGAGGTAGCCTGAGCTTCAGTGAGGGCGATCCCCAGCCTTGCGTGCGGCGCACTGGTGCGTCCGGCGGCTTTCAAGGTCGGTCTGATTTCGAGAGCCGCGGATAGACGCTGAATGGACCAAAGTTTCGGCGCAGCTCTATCGGCGTTCACGGGTAGAGGAGGTGAGCATGACCCTCATATGGCTTGGTGTGCTGCTTGTTTTCGGCGGCATACTCCAGATGGCGTTTCAGCCCATCTGGCGAGGCCGATTCAGCGGTGGAAGGTGGCTTCGCTCCGGGCGTGACACGCTGGAGCCTGAAAGGCCAGGTGGCGGCTTCGGCATCAAATCGAACTGGCCTGGACTTGTAATGGTCGCACTTGGCGGCACTTTCTTGCTGGCCGGAGCTGCCATCTGAGCTGAAATGAATGTCTCGGGCGTCGCCCGTTTTCTGGCCGCGCCAATGTGCTGGGGCCGTGTCTCTTCCTGGCCCCAAAGCCACCATGCAGCTCCGTCGGCTTCGATGTCGCCTTCCAACCGCAAACCCGACACAACGAACCGACGAGTACGTGCCTCAAATCACCCCCGCCATCCGCAGCGCCACCCCGGCCGCGCATGAGCCCGCAAGCACGGTCAGCATCCCCAGCTTGAACCGGAAGATCGCAGTTGCTGCCGCGATTGCCAGCACCAGTGCGGGCAGATCGACGCTCGTCAGCACCGGCCTGTCGAAATCCAGCGGAAACGCATGCACCGGCACCGTCTCGCGGAACAGCGTGTGCAACGCGAACCAGATCGAGAGGTTGAGGATCACGCCGACGACGGCGGCGGTGATTGCGCTGAGCGCGCCGGCGAGGCCCGTGTTGCCGCGGAGCCGCTCGATATAGGGCGCGCCGACGAAGATCCAGAGGAAGCAGGGCGTGAAGGTGACCCAGGTCGCGAGCAGTCCGCCATACGTCGCAGCCAACAACGGCGACAGGCCGCCCGGATCGCGGAACGCGGCCATGAAGCCCACGAACTGGAGCACCATGATCAGCGGGCCCGGCGTGGTCTCGGCCATGCCGAGGCCGTCGAGCATCTCGTGCGGCTTCAGCCAATGATAGTGCTCGACCGCCTGCTGGGCGACATAGGCCAGCACGGCATAAGCGCCGCCGAAAGTCACCAGCGACATTTTGGAGAAGAACAGCGCGATCTGGCTGAACACGTTGCCTTGCCCGAGCGCGAGCAGCAACACGACCACCGGCACGAGCCAGAGCGCCAGCCAGAACGCGCCGACGCCGATCGCACGCGCGGTGTTGGGACGCACATGCTCGGGCACGGCTTCGCCGAGCATGCTGTCGATCAATGCCGTGCTGTCGCCATGGTCGTGACCGGCGGGGGCGAATTCGGGACGGCCGCTCCGCGCGCCAGCGTAGCCGATAAGGCCGGCGGCGATGATGATGATCGGGAAGGGAACCGCGAAGAAGAAAATCGCGACGAAGGCGATTGCCGCCAGCGCGATCATGACGCGGTTCTTCAACGCGCGCTTGCCGACGCGCACCACGGCCTCGACGACGATGGCGAGCACGGCGGCCTTCAGCCCGAAGAACAGCGCCTCGACGAAGCTGACATTGCCGTAGATGGCGTAGATGTAGCTGAGGCCCATGATGGCGATGATGCCGGGCAGGATGAACAGGCCGCCCGCCATCAGTCCGCCGGCGGTGCGATGCATCAGCCAGCCGACATAGGTCGCGAGCTGCTGGGCCTCCGGTCCCGGCAGCAGCATGCAGTAGTTCAGCGCATGCAGGAAGCGGCCTTCGGAGATCCATTTCTTCTCCTCGACCAGGATGCGGTGCATCACCGCGATCTGGCCCGCAGGCCCGCCGAAGCTCAGGCAGGCGACGCGGAGCCAGACGCGAAAGGCTTCACCGAAGCTGATGCCGTGACCGGCATCAGCCCCAGCTTGAACGTTACGGGTGTCCATTAAGCCTTCACCTTGTTGGTCGGCCAGTTGTGGGTCTCGGTGGTGGCATCACGGCACCAGCGGTAGAAGGCGTCGTACAGCGTCATGCCGGCCTCGAGCTGCGCGAGGTCGTCGTCATACATCCGCGACAGCCCGAGCGAGGCCGCGAGCAGGCCGGGCGCCTCCGGCGCGAGGTCGGGCCGCGCGGTGTCGGCGCCGCGCACCAGCGTGGCCAGCCGTAGCAAAGGCGGCGTCGCAATGCCGAACTCCTCGATCATCACGTCGAAAGTGCAGAGCTCGCCGCGGTGGCTCCAGAACACGTTCTCGATGTCGAAGGGGGCAGCACTGAATCGCTCGCCGACGGCGACCACCTCGGACGGCGCCACGTACAGGAACACCGCATTGGGATCGACGAAGCGGCGGATCAGCCAGGGGCAGGCGATGCGGTCGACCTTGGGGCGGGCCCGTGTGACCCAGACGGTGCGGCCCTTGGCATCGCGTGGCGGCAGCTTGCGGGCGTCGACCAGCGGCAGCTTGGCCGCCTTCCAGCCCTCGAAGCCGCCCTCCAGCGTCTCGGCCTCCACGCCGAGCTGGCGGAGCCAGGCCGCCGTGCCCTGCGCGAGCTTCTCACCGCGGAAGCACGAGACGACGGCCCGGCGGCCGGCGAAGTCGCCGCCCCAGTCCGTCACATTGTCGTGGCTGAGCTTGATGGAGCCGGGGATCAGCCGTCGGTCGGCGGCAAAATCCTCGTCGGTGCGCACATCGATCAGGGCAGGGCCGTTCGCCGTGCCGATCAGCCGTGCCAATTTGTCAGATGATATGGTCGTGAACGTAGACATGATGCGTCCTCGCATAAATCGAACGGGACGCGATACTTGGGCATGTCGCCTCGTGGGGAGATCGCTCAAATCCCCATGGCGCGGATTACAGCGAAACTAGGAAGCACTGTCAATCCGTGGGATGATTGGACCTTCGAAAAGTGATGCACGGCGACTATACTGTCCGCCAACAGAGCTGAATCTCCTGGAGAATTCGATGCATTCCCATTCCATCGAACAATGGACCCACGACCACGCCTTCCTCGGCCAGAAGCACGACGAGAACGAGCGGCGCACCTGGTTCGTGGTCGTCCTGACGCTGGTCATGATGGTCGGTGAGATCGTGGCCGGCTCGCTGTTCGGCTCGATGGCGCTGCTGGCCGACGGCTGGCACATGGGCACGCATGCCGCCGCGCTCGGGATCGCCGCCTTCGCCTATCGATTCGCGCGGCGGCACCTGGGGAATGCGCATTTCACCTTCGGCACCGGCAAGTTCGGCGATCTCGCCGCCTTCGCCAGCGCAATCATCCTCGGCCTGATCGCGGTCGAGATTGCCTATGAGAGCGTGCTGCGGCTGATCAATCCGGTGCCGATCGTCTATGGCGAGGCGATTGCGGTGGCCGCCCTCGGACTGTGCGTCAATCTCGCCAGCGCGTGGCTGCTGCGCGACAGCCACGATCATCACCATCACGGCCATGATCACGGCCACAGCCATGCGCATGATGACCACGACCATGATCATCACGGCCATCACCATCATCACGACAACAATCTTCGCGCGGCCTATGTCCATGTCATGGCCGATGCCGCGACCTCGGTGCTGGCGATCGCAGCTCTTGCCGTCGCCATGTATTCGGGATGGGTCTGGGCCGATCCGGCGGTCGGCCTGATCGGCAGCGTGGTGATCGCGAGCTGGGCGTTCGGCCTGATCAAGACGTCAGGCGCGGTGCTGCTCGACGTGCGCGCCGACGAGAAGCTGGAGCGGGTGATCCGGGCGCGCATGGAGGTCGGCGACGACCGCGTCACCGACCTGCATCTCTGGCAGGTCGGCCCCGGCCATTGCGCCGTCCTGCTCTCGGTGGTGTCCGACAAGCCGAAGCAGCCGGCGGTCTACAAGCGGCGGCTCGCCGGATTGAAGGGCCTCAGCCACATCACGGTGGAGGTCGAGACATGCCCGCATTGACGTGAACCGCGCAAGCGGAATTCCGCGGCGCGGCCGGGGTTGATCCTCGGTCGCAGCCCGCATAGCTCTACCGGAGGAACAATGATGCCCAGGATCACGTTCGCTGTCGCCATCGCTGCACTCGCTTTGTCCGGTTCCGCGGCGCTGGCGCAATCGGAAAAGGCCGGCGTCGAGAAGCTCTATGTGCTCAACTGCGGCGAGGGCACCGCAGGCGATATCTCGCGCTGGACGCCAGGCTTGAACGAAGGCAAGACGATGGACTTCGTCGACACCTGCTATCTCGTCAAGCACAGCAAGGGCTGGTTCCTGTGGGACACCGGCATCGCCGATTCCGTCGCAAGCATGCCCAATGGTCTCGTGCCCGCCGATCCCAAGGCCGTCACTTGGCGCCGGCCGAAGACGCTTGCCGCCCAGATCGAACAGCTTGGGCTGAAGCCCGATGACGTCAAGGCGATGGCGGTCTCGCACACGCATCCCGACCACACCGGCAATGTCGAGCTGTTCCCGCAGGCGACGCTCTTCGTGCAGAAGGCAGAATATGATTGGCCCGGCGCCAACAACGAGCCGCGCTTCAAGCCCTCGCACCCGGTGGAGCTGCTCACAGGCGACAAGGACGTCTTCGGTGACGGCAGCGTGACCATCCTGTCGACGCCCGGCCACACGCCCGGACACCAGTCGCTGCTGGTGAAACTGCCGAAGACCGGCGCGGTAGTGCTGTCGGGCGACGCCGTCCATTTTAGGGATAATTGGGACAACCGCCGCGTCCCCAGCATGAACGTCAACAAGGACCAGAGCGCGGCCTCGATGCAGAAGATCGCCGACACGCTGGCCAACGAGAAGGCGCAGCTCTGGATCAACCACGACAAGGCCCAGCGCGACAGCCAGAAAATGGCGCCGGAGTTTTACGATTAGCCGGCTTAGGTTTTTGGTGCCGTCACTGTGGGCGGGCTCGCGTCCGGCGTCTTCTTGGGCTTGAGGGTGCCGGCGTAGAATGAGATCAGCCAGATCAAGAGGAGGGCGAGGAGGTAGACGCCCCAGGCCTGCGGCGGGGTGGTGGCCCAGCGCAGGAGGCTTTTGAATGTGCGGGGCGGGCCAGCGTCCTCGGTCATGGCCCGCTTGTGCTTGAAACCTCGGGCATGGTCAATCGGGCCGCGGCTTGGTGCGAACCAGGAACAGCGCCGCCAGCGCCGACAGGCTGAGCGCGGACGAGACGATCAGCACCTTGGCGCCCATGAGGTCGATCAGCAGGCCGAAGGTCAGCGGCGCCACCGCCTGCGCCATGCGTGCCGGCGCGCCGATGATGCCGAGACGGTAGCCGAAATCCTTCGGCCCGAAAATCGACAGCGGCAGCGTGCCGCGCGCGATCGTCAAGATGCCGTTGCCCGAGCCGTGGAACAGCGCGAACGCGCTCGCCGCGGCGCCGCCGAAGATCGCAACGATCACCGCGCCGATCGGGTGGGTGAGGCAGGCGAGCCGGGTCGACCACAACGGATGGAAGCGGCTGAGGAAGCCGGCCTCCAGGATGCGCGCGCCGACTTGCGCCGGGCCGATCAGCGCGCCGGCCGCGATCGCCTCGACCGGCGTTGCGCCCGTCGTCTCGAGGATGCGGGGGAAATGCGCGGCCATCGCGCCGGTGACGGTCCAGACCGCCGCGAAGATGAAGGCGAGCAGGATCATGGTGCGGTCGAGCGGCAGATGCGGTTTCTCCGCCGCGGCCGCCGCCTGCTTGGCGCCCTTGATCGTCGGCAGCACGAAGAAATTGAGCGGCAGGCCGATCAGGATGTTGGCGGCCGCCCAGGCAAAGCAGGTCTCGCGCCAGCCGATATGCGACAGGCCCCAGGCCGTGAGCGGCCAGCCGACGGTGGAGGCGAAGCCCGCCATCAGCGTGATACCCGTGATGGGCCTGCGCGCCTCGGTGCCGTAAATGCGCCCCAGGGCGGCGAAGGCGGCGTCGTAGAGCCCCATCGCCATTCCGATTCCGAGCACGAGCCAGGCGATCACCATCACCGGGACGGAATGCGCGAAGCCAAGCAGCGCGAGGCCGGCGGCAATCGTCAGGTTCGAAGCCGACAGCACCTGCCGGCCGCCGACAAGATCGATCTGACGCCCGATGCGCGGGCCGAGCATCGCCGAGATCACCAGCGAGGCCGAGAACGCGCCAAAGATCCAGTTGGAGGAGACGCCGAGGTCGCGCGCCATGGGATCGGCGATCAGCGCCGGCAGATAATAGCTGGACGCCCAGGCCAGGGTCTGCGTGGTCCCGAGCGCCAGGATGATCGGAAGCTGGCGCTGGCTCATAGTCTTGTATTTCTGGTCGGCAGGGACATCGGTTCCATTTGCAGCCGGCACGACAGTGCGTCAACAGCGGTTGCGGCATATTCGACCTGCTGCAGGCGGGCGCCTTGGTTGCATGACGTTCGCGCGTGGCCTTCCGCTCGTCACGAATGCACGCCATAATGGCGTATGCAATTGACCTCGCGCCTTGCGCTGATGAACTGGCTGACCGGCCAGGGGCTCACGGGCCTTCCCGAAATCGACCTGCTCCGCGGCTTCTGCGAGCGCTGCCGCGCCGAAGGGCTGGAGCTGTCGCGTGCGCTGGTCGTGATCGACACGCTGCATCCGATCTACGAGGGCCGCGGCTTCCGCTGGAGCGACCGTCCCAGCAACGAGAGCGACGCGTTCGAATACGGCTCGACCGCCGAGGGCGACGCCGCCGCAAGCTGGCGCCGCTCGGTGTTCTTCCACATGCTGGAGCACGGCCACGACGAGATGGTGATCGATCTGGCCGACGCGCCGTCGATGGATTTCTCGCAGATCGGCGAGCTCGCCGAAAAGGGCCACAAGCACTATCTCGCCTTCGTGCACCGCTTCGGCGAGAATGGCGCGCTCGGCCTGATGGACTGCCTCTATTCCTGCTGGACCACGCGCCGCGACAGCGGCTTCAGCGAGGGTGAGCTGGAGGCGCTGCGCGATCTCGTCCCGGTGCTGGGGCTCGCGATCAAATCGGCGCAGCAGGTCGACATCGCGCGCACGCTCGGGCGCGTCTATCTCGGCCGCGACGCCTCCGAGCAGGTGCTGCGCGGCCGCATCTCGCGCGGCGTCACCGAGCGCATCAACGCCGTGCTCTGGTACTCCGATCTGCGCGGCTCGACCGGAATCAGCGAGAGCATCGGCCCCGACGAGATCATCCCGTTCCTCAACGATTATGCGCAGGCCGTGATCGACGCGATCCACGAGGCCGGCGGCGACGTGCTCAAGCTGATCGGCGACGGCGTGCTCGCGATGTTCTGGGGTGAGGACATGGCGGATGCGCGGCGCGCTGCGCTCCGCGCCGAGCATCTGTTCCGCAAGAACGTCGCGGCGCTGAACCGGCGGCGGGAGGCCGACGGCCGTCCCACCACGTCGGCCTATATCGGCCTGCATGTCGGCGAGGTCTTCTACGGCAATATCGGCAGCGAGGACCGGCTCGATTTCACGGTTGTCGGGCCGACGGTGAACGAAGTCAGCCGCATCGCCTCGATGAGCCGCTCGGTCGACCGCGAGCTGCTGGCATCGGCGGAATTCTACAAGGGCCTGGATGCCGCCGGCCGGCGCTATCTCGTGTCCACCGGCCGCTACGCGCTACGCGGCATCGGCCGCGCGCAGGATCTCTACACGCTCGATCCCGAGGTCGATGCCAGCGAGCCTGTGACGGGGAGCTACGAGCGATATCTGGCGAATTAGCCCGGCTGCAGCAAACACACACCGTCAGTGCGAGCGCAGCGAAGCAATCCAGGGTCTTTCTACGGAGGGATTCTGGATTGCTTCGTCGCGAAGAGCTCCTCGCAATGTCGGCGTAACTAGCAGCGCACCGCCACCTCATCCCCCACCATGTCCGGCTGCCGGTCCAGCGCCACGGCCGGCGACAGCCAGATCACCAGCGCCTGCACGCCGAATACGGCGGCCGCGAGATAAAGGCAGGCTTCCGCGCTCCAGAGGCCGCCGACGATCGCGCCCAGCGCCGAGCCGAGCGGGCGGGCACCGTAGCTCATGATGTTGATGGCGGAGACGCGGCCCAAGAGGCGCGGCGGCGTCACCGACTGGCGCAGCGTCGTGGTCGAGATCACCCACAGGATCGGCCCGACGCCGAGCAGGAAGAAGCTCAACGCCGCGAGCCAGGGCGAGGGGATCAGTACCGTCAGCGCCATCACAACAGCTGCAACGAAACCCGTGACCGGGCCGAGGCCGACGACGGTGCCGAACGCGAGCCGCTGCATCACGCGCGTTGCGAACAGCGCGCCGATCACCATGCCGACGCCGTACATGGTCAGCACCGTGCCGACGCCGGCGGCGGTGAGGCCGAGATGGCGCACGGCATAGGGCACGAACACCGCGATCTGCAGGAACCAGCCGGTGTTGAAGATGAACTGGGTGATGAACACCGGCCGCAGCAGCGGATGGTGGAATACGAAGGCCGCGCCTTCGCGGATGTCCTGGAGCGGATGGCGCCGCGGGGCGGGGGCACGCGCGGGTTCAAAGATGCCCGAGAGCAGCACGACAGCGATGGCCGAGAGCCCCGCGGCAAAGCCGAAGGCCGGGCTGGCGCCCCACCATCCCACAAGTGCGCCGCCGAGGGCGGGTCCGCTTGCGAAGGCGACGGTTCGCGCCAGCTCAATGCGGGCATTCGCCGCCGGCAGGAGGTCAGAGCTGACCAAGGACGGCACCAGCGCCGGCGCGGCCACGCTGTAGACCACTGTGCCGCACACGGCTGCGAAGCCGAGCAGCGCCAGCAGCGGAAGATTGAGGGCGCCGAGCGCGAGCAGCAGCACGATTGTCCCGAGGGCCACCGCCCGCAGCGCCTCGGCCCCGGCCATCAGCGAGCGACGCGAGATGCGGTCGGCGAGCAGGCCGGCCGGGATCGCGAACAGCACGAAGGGCAGGGTCAGTGCGGTCTGCAACAGGCCGGTCTGGCCTTCGGCGACCCCGAGCGTGAGCACGGCGACGATGGGAGCTGCGGCCAACGCGATCTGCTCGGCTGACTGCGCCGCGAGGTTGGACCAGGCGAGGCGGCCAAAGGTGTCGGGGAGGCGAGGCGGGTTTGACATGGCTCATTTCCTGCAAAGTCGGGTAGGCGCCAGTATCCGGCGCCAACGGCCGTCAAACCCACCCGCTTCCCGACACGGCGGCGAATAACGGCAGGAACGGGAACCCATGCCGCTAGATGCAGTTGCAAATGAGTTGCAATAAGACTCGATTTCGGTATTCTCGCCCCATGGATGCCCGATCGCCTGATTTGAGTCCCGACGCCGCCGGCTGGCGCGCTGATGCGCCCGTCACCAAAAGTCTCGCCGAGGTCAACGCCACGGTCGCCGTTCCGGCCGCTGGCCGCTGGTGGCGCCGGCTGCTCGCCTTTGTCGGCCCAGGCTATCTGGTCTCAGTCGGCTACATGGACCCCGGCAATTGGGCGACCGACCTCGCCGGTGGCTCCAAATTCGGCTACACGCTGCTGTCGGTCATCCTGCTTTCGAATTTGATGGCGATCCTGCTGCAGTCGCTGGCGGCACGGCTCGGCATCGTCACCGACCGCGACCTTGCGCAGGCCTGCCGCGCCACCTATTCGCCGGCGGTGAATTTGCTGCTCTGGCTGGCCTGCGAGGCGGCGATCATCGCCTGCGATCTCGCAGAGGTCATCGGCACGGCGATCGCGCTCAAACTCCTGTTCGGCATTCCCCTGATCGGCGGCGCGCTGCTCGCGGCGCTCGATGCCTTCCTGCTGCTGCTCCTGATGAACCGCGGCTTCCGTTTCCTCGAAGCCTTCGTCATCGCGCTGCTGGCGGTGATCGCGGTCTGCTTCGCGGTCCAGATCGTGGCTGCGGCGCCGCCGGTGGCGGAGGTCCTGCACGGCTTCATGCCGAAGAGCGAGATTTTCACCAACCCGGAAATGCTCTACATCGCGATCGGCATCATCGGCGCGACGGTGATGCCGCATAATCTCTATTTGCATTCCTCGATCGTGCAGACGCGCGCCTATGAGCGCAACGACACCGGCCGGCGCGAGGCGATCAAATGGGCGACGACGGACTCGACCATCGCCCTGATGCTGGCGCTGTTCATCAATGCCGCGATCTTGGTGGTCGCAGCCGCAACCTTCCACAAGAGCGGCCATTCCGACGTTGCCGAGATCGGCCAGGCCTTCGAGCTGCTATCGCCGCTGCTCGGCCTCGGCATCGCCTCGACGCTGTTCGCGGTGGCGCTGCTCGCCTCCGGCCTCAACTCGACGGTGACGGCGACGCTCGCCGGCCAGATCGTGAT
Source organism: Bradyrhizobium genomosp. III (assembly GCF_000261705.1). NCBI lineage: Bacteria > Pseudomonadati > Pseudomonadota > Alphaproteobacteria > Hyphomicrobiales > Nitrobacteraceae > Bradyrhizobium > Bradyrhizobium genomosp. III. The sequence goes on from NZ_AJQF01000458.1 coordinate 31,625, forward strand.
GGAAGGCTTTCTCGACCTGCGTCTGCCGAGCTGGGCGCGCCGCCTGCTCACGCGTGGCATCGCCATCGTTCCGGTGATCGTTGTTACGGCGATCTATGGCGAGCGCGGCACGGCGGATCTGCTGGTGTTCAGCCAGGTCGTGCTGTCGATGCAGTTGCCCTTTGCGGTGATCCCGCTGGTCCGCTTCGTCTCCGACCGTCGCAAGATGGGGCAGTTCGCGATTCCGGGATATATCGCGGCGATCGCGTGGATCGTCGCGGGCGTCATCGTGATTTTGAACGTGAAGCTGCTGGTGGATACGCTGTTCGGGTGAGGGCGGCGGCTATCTGTCCGGCCCGTTCAAGTGAGCCTTGCCCGGACGGCCCCCCGATCAGGCAGCGAGCATGACCTTTGCGAAAGCGAGCGTCTGCCCGGTTTGATGTGTTGGCTGGCGACGTTGCTTCCGTTTCGCGCGCAGGGGTTGCAAAACCTGGCGTCGGAACTCGATTTGGCAAACTGTCACTTTTCAATCTGTGCGGCGCGCGTATACTAGTTGCAATTGCTGACCGGGCGTACAATAATAACCCCTGTTTCAGCATTGATTTTGCTTCCGGCGGGATGATCGGCGGGTCCTGCGCCGGACCAAGAGCGGCCACTGCAAATCTCCGGGCTCATCTATCGGTTGTGCGCGAATATAGTTGGCGCACGAAATTTTTGGTTTGATCGTTTGGATTGATCGACAGCTTGTTTTTCTGCTGAGCGGGTTCGCGCCCCGAAGGGGCGATGTTCAAGCCAGAACGCGTTGGTAATTTCGTTCAAGTCATTGATGAGTGTGTGCTGCCGTGACCAGGTGTCCCGCTTGTTCAGCCCGTATTTCCCGCGAGCATCGCTTCTGCTCTCAATGTGGCGCGAGTCTCAATCGTAACGCGGAGGAGCCGGGCGCCCCGGAGCGCGATGCGCACGTCGTCCAGCTGCACCATCATCTTCCCGTTCGCTCGCAGATGCTGACTGAAAACAAGCAGGTCAGCGTGCTGTTCGTCGACGTCTGCAACTCGACCTCCCTTTTGCAGCATGTCGACCCCGAGGAAGCCCGGGCCTATCTCGGCAGGGCACTGGACCGGCTGGCTGAGGCGGTCGAGACCTATGGCGGCACGGTGAGCCAGTTGCTCGGCGATGGCCTCGTCGCCTTGTTCGGCGCGCCCGTGGCACAGGAAGACCACGCCCTGCGGGCGTGCCTTGCCGCTCTCAAGATGCAGAGAGCATCCATTCCAGCCCATGACGTCGGAGGCGTTGTCAGCCCGACGCTGCGCATCGGTATCAATTCGGGCGAGGTGCTGGTCGGTATCGTCGGACAATATCGGTGGTCCCATTACGGCGCGGACGGAAAGACAATCCATCTCGCCTCGCGGCTTGAAAAGATGGCGCCGCCCGGCGGCATCCTGATCAGCGCCGCGACGCAGCGGCTGGTCGCGCAGCAGATCGACACGCGTACCGCCGGCGTGCGGATCGTGCGCGGACTGGATGATCCGATCGAAGTGCATGAAGTCGTGGTCGAGACCGAAAGTTCGGCGGCAGCGCCGTTGACGCGGAAACAGCGCTGGGCGCCTCTGATCGGACGCGAAGACACGTTGAGGATCCTGGAAGGGGCCCTGGAGACCGTTCAAAGGTCCGGAATGCGAACCATCGGGTTGTGCGGCGATGCCGGGATCGGCAAGTCGCGCCTGATCGTCGACTGGATGGACAGCCTCGCGCGGGAGGGGGTTGAAGTCTGCTTTTCCCAGGCGAGAGGATATGCGAGCACGCGGGCCTACAGCACCGCCACCGATCTGACCGCAAGTTTGGTCGGGCTTCCGCAAACCAGCGCGGCGGACATTCGGCATTCCGCCAAGCAGACGTTGATCGCGAAATGGCCCGATGACGGCGCCGAGCATCTGGCGGCGGTCAATGATCTCTTGGGACTTGCGGCGCCGGATGAGGCCTGGCTGGCGCTGAACCCGGCGCAACGACGGCGCCGGATCGGCGAGGCGCTGCTCTGGCTCGTGCGCAGACGCGTGCGGTCCGGCGCGTTCCTGCTCGTGCTCGAGGACGTCTTCCTGGCCGACCGCGAGAGCCGGCGGCTGTTCGAGGGCCTGCTTCCCAAACTTCAGGCGCTGCCGGTCCTGATTTGCGTCACCTATCGCCCGGATTTCGACCATCAGTGGCGTCGAGCCTCCTGGTTTTCCGAGCGCGTGATCGAGCCGCTGGGCGACGGAGAAATGCTCCAGCTCGCGCGCGCCTGTCTCGGCGATGATCCGTCCGTGCTCGGCGTCATGACCGAACTGGTCGCGCGTGCCGACGGCAATCCCTTCTTCCTGGAGCAACTGGTCTTCACGCTGATCGATGACGGGTCGTTGGAAGGGACCCCGGGCGCCTACCGTTTGCAGAGGCCTTTCGGAGAGCTGCGCGTGCCGGGCTCCATTGCGGCGGTGATCGGGGCGCGGGTCGACAGGCTGCCCGAAGCCGCAAAATCGGCGCTCGAGGCTGCGGCCATCCTGGGCGATCCCATCACGCACGATTTGGTTGCCGCGATGCAGGCCGTGGACCTCGAGCGCGCCGAAGAACTGCTAGGCCTTTGTGTCGCGTCCGGATTGCTGACGAGTCCGGATCAGGCGAGGGGCTCGCACGGATCGCACGCCTTCGCGTTCCGCCATGCGCTGGTCCGTGACGTCGTGCTCGGGGTGCTCACGCGCGCCAGGCTCAAGGCACTTCATCGCCAGGCCTTCCTGGCGCTGCACGCCCAGCCCGGGGCCGCCGATGTCGATGCCGCGCCGGCACTGGCGCATCATGCCTTCGGGGGCGAGGAATGGGAGCAGGCGGCAAGATTCGCCGTCAAGTCGATGGCTCGTGCCATCTCGCGCTCGGCCAATCAGGAGGCCGTCCAGCTGCTGGAAAAGGGCATCCAGGCGGCACGGCGCGTCGAGGGCGCGACGACCGCCCAGACCCTGGAGCTCGCGCTTCGGCTGGAGGCCATTGGCGCAATGCTGGCTCTCGGGCAGATCGACGAGATCTTCGACAACATGGAGCGGGCTGAAGCCATCGCCGTGCAACTGAACGATCAGCGTGCAAGGGCGGCGGTTTCGACCGAGACGGCGGTGTTTCTGTGGATGCGCGGACGTTTCGAGCAAGGTCTGGGCTACGCTTCGCAGGGACTGGAAGCGGCTCGCCTCGCACAGCGTCGTCACATGATGATGGCGGCGCATCAGACCCGCCTCATGCATCTGCATGCGCTCGGGCGGTACGCGGACGCGGCGGCCGAAGGTCACATCCTGCTGTCGGACTACGAACCGGAATTGTCGGCGCATTATGTCCAGTCCGGCTGGGCTGCGATTCCGATCATCAACCTGTACGCATTTCATGCCAGCACGCTGTGGCGCCTCGGGGATGGCGGCGCCGCAGACGATTTCTGCGCCAAGAGCTATGAGATTCTGTCGAACATCGATCACCCATATTCCCGTCTGTTGATCGACACGGTCCAATCGCAGATCTGGGTCGAACGCGAGGAGCTCGACCGTGCCGAGTCCCTGATGCGCACGGGTGTGCAGCAATGCATGACGCACAACGTGCCGACGATGCTGTCCGTGTGCACCGGCGTTCTCGGCAGCGCGCTGGCGCGCAATGGCAAGGCTGCCGAAGCGGTGCCCATGCTGGAGAAGGGGTTCGCTGATCGCATCTACGAGGCGGCCGGCCCCTATGGCAGGACGTTCATGCGCGTGAGCCTGGGTGTCGCCTATCGCAAGCTCGGACGACTGGATGATGCGATCGCTGTCGGACGCAAGGCGGTCGAGCAGGCCGCTGAGGAATACGGACACCAGACCGAAGCCCTGTACGAGCTCGCCGAAACGCTGCGGCAGGCCGGCGATCAGGCCGGGGCCGAAGCGCATTTCAAGCGAACCGCCGAGGCGGCGGAGCGTCTGGGTATGCCTCACTACCGGAAACGGGCCGCTGCGGCGCTCGCAGATCGGCGGAAGGACGGGTACGCAGCATGAAAATCTCAGCTGGCACTCCTGATGCAATGCCGCCGGGGCTCCGCAGCCTCTCCTATGGGATCTTCTGTTGGGCCAATCGCCGTCCGAGGGCATTGCGAACCGTCGGTGCCCTGTTTCGGCTCTGGCCGTTCGCGGGCGGCTGGTTCGGCATGGCGGCCCGCGCCAGTGCGGTCAAGGGTGTGCTGACCAGGCCGCAGAGTTTCTCGAACTCGGCTCATGCGGCCAATCTGGCCGCCGGCGATTACCTGATTGGCATGGATCCGGGTCCTACCTACCACGACGACAGGCGTCTGCTCGATGACCGGTTGGCTTTGCTGGCTGCGAGCCTGCCGGCCGCGGCCGATCAGGAGGTTCAGCGACGCGTCCAGCAGCTTGGGCAGCTCGGGACGAACAAGTCGTTCGACCTCATTGACGATTACCTGATGTGGATCGTGTTTCGAGCAATGGATCCACTGTTCGGGGCGGCAACGGGCAAGGTGGTGGCGGGCGCGCATGGCAACGTCAACGATCCCGGGCTGCAACGGCAATATCTCCTGGAAATCAGGTATGTCGCAGGCCAGCTGCTTGCCGGAAGCACTGCGACGCTGAGGGTTCAGCGACGGGCGGAACTCTGCTCGGATGCGTTGCGGGCACGTATCGCCGCCGTGAGCCGCGACATCGAACAGGCTTGGGGTGTCCAGAGCACCGCCAGCACCATCACGCGGAATGCCGCCGGTCTTGCCTGGATTTCGCATCCGGTCACGGTGCAGTCGGGGGCACTGGCCGTGCAGGAGTTGCTCGGGCGCTCCAGGGTTCACCGGGCCTTGCGGGCCGAAGCCCAGCGGCTCGGGCCGGCCGGCGTTTGGCAAGACGCCAAGTTCCGCGATCTGGTGCGCGAGCACATGCTCGAGCTCATGCGCTTTCGGCCGATCTTTCCGCTGCTCGCGCGCGACGTGCCGCGCGATACGGAATTCGAGACCGGGGCGCGGCACAACGCGCCGTGCTCCGCCGGCGGCAAGATGGCGATCTGGTCGATCGCCGCCCTGTTCGATTCCAGGGTGGTCAAGAAGAGCGGTCGGTTCTGTCCCGCCCGCAATTGGGGGCCGCACCAGGATTTGCGCTGGCTGATGTTCGGATACGGCACCCGCCAATGTCCCGCCAAGGATTACGCGGTCGAGATCCTGACGAGTGCGCTGATTGGTCTGCTGATCCTGCCCGAGCTGCGGCTCACGCGGGGCGAGGGCAAGGCCATCGCCTATGACGGCCCGCTGATGTCTCGCATGCGCGTGAACTTCGTCTGACGGATTGGAAGGACAATCCATGCTCAAAATGGTCCGGCAGCAGATGATCTGCATCATTGCGCCAGGCTGGCGCGGCGCGGTGGATTTTTCGGACTCCGGAGACATGCAGTCCGCGCTGAATGCACTTCTTCAGGACGTTGCGGTCATTCAGTTCGCGTCCATCGCCCTGTTGCCGGCGCGCACGGACGCACAGGAGCAGGCGCCGTCGCTGATGCTCGAGCTTGCCGTCGAGGAAGGCATCGATCCCAAGGACATGCTGTACAGGCTGGTCCATCATCCCAGCGGCGCGATGTGGTCGCTCTTCAGCTCCTATTGGCCCGGCGGCGGGCCTCCGCTGGTGAGCGCGCGCAACGGGCAATTGTTCGACAAGCTGATCGGGTGGCTCAGTCTCGCCGATGGCGGCTTCGTCGGTCCTCGCGACAGAACGGCCCGGCAGATCAGGAAGGAGCACGATCTCCTGATATGGACCCGGGATGAGGGACGCAAGTTGAGAGCCATGTACGGCGATGATCGTGCATCATTCGCGCTTGCGCTGGCGCAGCGGGCATTCCAGGACCCGCGCTTCGACTGGGCGATGCAGCCTGCGCCGCGCTCCTATTGGCGCGGGAAGGGTGCGAGCATCTCCGCAAAGGTCGGCTATGGGCTCGTGGTTTTCGGCTTGTGGCTGGCCCTCGTCTGGCTCCTGGGCGCGCTGCCGCGCGGGTTGTTCGGCGCCATCACCTGGTTCGTCGGCGCATCCTATCCCCCGGTGCAGTCCGTGGTGGACGTCATCAGCAGTGTGAGCATGTGGATCGTGTGGGCGAGCATCAGGGCACTGCTCGCCTTTGTCGGGCTGCTGTTCCTGGGATGGCTGCTCCTGGTCGCGCTGCCGGCCCTGTTCGCGCCGTGGCGGCGCTGGGTAGACAGCGTCCGCCGCGAACTCGAACGACCGACCGAGACGTGGTCGTCATTCTCCACCCGTGTTGTCGGCTGGATCGTGGTCGTGCCGTTGCTCGTTGCCATTTTGGTGTGCGCGGTGGTCTTCGTCTTCTATCCCAAGCCGATCATGGAAGGGATCGAGGCTTTGACCGCGCGGGTTCCGGGATGGGAGCTCGCCCTCTTCGGCGTGCTTGCGATCGTCGCGCTGCTCTGCATCGGGTCCTTTTTCTCCTGGATCAATCGCCGGTTTGCGACCTTGAGCAAGTGGTTCTTTCATCCCTACGAAGACGATGTCACCCGGGCCCAGCAGGTTCATCCGTCAATCGACCAGTGCGAAGCGCTGTTGGCCAGTGGGACCGCGCACATGGTCAGCCTGACCGATATCCGCAGTCCGAACGGCTGGAGCGCCTGGTGGATCCGCGTGTCCCTGCGCGTCGTGACGTTCTTTGGGCGGGTGTTCTTCACGGAGGGGCGGCTCGGTGATGCACCGGGTATCCATTTTGGCCATTGGCACATTATCGAGGACGGTCGGCGCTTTCTATTCTGCTCGAACTATGACGGCAATTTCGGCGGTTACCTCGACGATTTCATCAACGGCGCGACGATAGGGACGACGTTGGCCTGGCGATGGACGACGCTGAGGCCGCGGGGATCGGCGGCGGTCGGGCAGCCGGACATCAAGGTGCCGCGCGATTTTCCGCCGACGCGTTTCGTGCTTTTTCGCGGCGTGAAGTGCGAGTTGAAATTCAAGTCCTACGCCCGCGACAGCATGCTTCCGCACATGTATCGCTTCGATGCGTGCAACGCGACGATCGAGGAGATCGACCTCGAGACCGGGCTGCGCGACGCCCTGTTCGGCGAGCGCAACGACAGGAACGACGACTTCATCATGAGGGCGATCGAAACATGAAGGCCTCGCATCTCTCCGAACAGCTCGCGGACATTCAGGGAATGCTCGGAAGCGGCTATGGCTGGTTGAAGACCAGCCGCTTCTGGCTGCTGACGATCAAGGCGGGCCGCGAGGACGATGCCCGGGCGTGGCTCGCAGGGCTCGTCGACAAGAAGCTGGTGGTCAGTGCCGCCGATGTCAGGAAATCGAGGACCCACCCCGTCGACGATGCCGTCGCGATCGCTTTCAGCTATTTGGGGCTGGCAAAGCTCGGATGCGACGAGACTGCTGCGCATCCGTTCCCGTCCCCGTTCAGCAGCGGCATGGGCTGCGACCTGCGCGCGTTGCTGTTGAGGGACAGTCCGCGAGAATGGCGCTGGTCCGATGTTGAAGGCGGTGCCGGCGGCCCCGTGCATGTCCTGGTTGGCGAATGGAGAATGCGACGGAGCGCTGCCGAGATGGCGAGCGCGCCGGAGAAGTCGGCAGAACTGGATCCTGATCCTGATGTGTTCGATGTCATCAAGGTCGACAACGATCCCTGCGCCTTCCAGCAAAAGGCGGGCGACGAGGAAGAAAGATTGTACGAGTCCTTCGGGTTCCGCGATGGCCTCGCGCAGCCCGTGATCAGCGAGCTCAGGGAGGAGCGCGGCGCCGAGCGCAAGAAGATCAGGCGGGATGCCGGCATCCTCTACGAGGACCGCGTCGTCGCCCCGGGGGAATTCATTCTGGGCTATCGCAACGAATACGACGAGCTGACCTATTGCCCCAACGTCAAGCGATGGCCCGGCGACGCCACGTATACGAGCGGCCGCTTCGCGCTGAACGGGACCTATCTCGCGGTTCGCCAGATCGAGCAGGATGTCGATGCGTTCGCGAAATTTGAAGCGGTATACGGCGAGGCTGTCTGCGAGAAGGTGATGGGCCGTCGAAAGAATGGAAAGCCATTGTCGTGGCAGGGCGATCCCGACGTTTCGATTTCGGATTCGGAAGCCGATGCATTTCGCTTTCGTGTCGACGACGCGAACGGCTTTGGCTGTCCGAAGGGAGCCCATATCCGCCGCGTCAATCCGAGGGATACGCTCGGCATCGACCTGCAATCGAGCATCAAGTCGGTCAAGCTGCACCGGCTGCTGCGCCGGGGGCGGCCCTATCGCGAGGAGGTTGCGAACGAAAAGCCGCGCAAGGGCATTTTCTTCATCGCCTGCAACGCCGATCTCGAGCGGCAGTTCGAGTTCATCTACCAGCGCTGGTTGCGAAATCCCCGGTTCGTCTGCCTCAACGACCAGGACGACCCTCTCGTCGGCAAGCCCGCTGCGACCAGGAGCTTCTCCATGCCGGGATTGGCAAGCGGCGAGGAAGTGTCCCTGGCCGCGTTTACGCAGACGCTGGGGGGAGGCTATTTCTTCCTTCCAGGAATCTCTGCGCTCAAATTCATCCTCGGGCGCGAGGGCAGTTCGAAGGCGGTCGGCCCAGAGGCCGTCGTAGCCTTGGCGCGCTGAAAGCCGGCGCGAGGCCGGACGGGGCAATCGTGAGGGTCAATCCTGCGGCTCGGACGCCGCGTCGCCCTGTGCGTCGACGCGCAGCCAGCCCGAGGGCGCGAGGCGCTGCTGCGGCAGGAAGCGGGCCTTGTAGTCCATCTTCTTCGAGCCCTCGATCCAGTAGCCGAGATAGACGTAAGGCAGCCCCTGCCGGCGGGCGCGGGCGATGTGGTCGAGGATCATGAAGGTGCCCATCGAGCGGCTGACCTGGCCCGGCTCGAAGAACGAATAGACCATCGACAGGCCGTCGCTGAGCACGTCGGTCAGCGCGACCGCGATCAGCTCCTCGCCACGGCCGGTGATGCCGCTGTCGGGGCCGCGCTTGCGGTATTCGATGATGCGGGTCTCGACATGGCTGTCCTCGACCATCATGGCGTAGTCGAGCACGGTCATGTCGGCCATGCCGCCATGGCGGTGGCGGGCGTCGAGATAGGCGCGGAACACCGAATATTGCTCGGAGGTCGGCACCGCGCTGCGCTGCTCGCCGATGATGTCGGAGTTGCGCGCCATCACCTTGCGGAAGTTGCGCGAGGGGCGGAACTCGTTGGCGACGACCCGGACCGAGACGCAGGCGCGGCACTGGTCGCAGGCCGGCCGGTAGGCGATCGACTGGCTGG
>NZ_AJQF01000459.1:0-2798 GCF_000261705.1 Bradyrhizobium genomosp. III
GTTGAGGTCACCGGCGCGCTCTCCCACGAGGTGCGTGAACACCTTGCGCTCATGCCGGCCCGGCAGATACGGGCAGGGGGACGGCGCCGTAAGGTAAAATTGGGGGGTATCGCGCGAGTGCTGGGTCAAGGGACGTCGTGGGCCTCCGAAGTGAGTATCAGCATCGCGCTACGGAAGCTCCCGGTCAATTGGTCAGCTTGGCAAGTCAGGTCAGCAGTCAGCTTAGAGGATCCCGGTTAGTAGGCCGTTGATCACCAGGTCCTCGCGGCCTGCGGCACCGGCGCGCGGACGGAATTGTTGATCACGACCGTTCCCAGCACGAAATCCTGCAGCAGGCGCCGGCGGCCGTTGAACAGGCCGAGCAGCACCACGAAGGGCGTCAGGAACGAGACCGACACCCAGAACAGCACGGCATGGGTGGCGCCCAGCACGAAATAGCCGGGTGCGCCGTACCAGGTGCGCAGCTCCAGATCCATCACCCGCATCCCGATCGTCGCGGAGGAGGGGCCACCGATACAGGCGCCGTAATAGACGATCGCCCAGATCACGGAGGCCGGCCAGGCCAGCCAGAACAGCGCCCAGCCGATGCCGAGCGTGACCACGCCAAACAATGCGATGAAGATGTAGCCGAGGATCACCGGCACCGAGATCACGACCATGTCGATCAGGAAGGCAAACACGCGCCGCGTCGCAACGCCACGGAACAGCTCCGGGTGCAGATAGGGGTCGTAGGCGTGCGGCTGCGCCCCGCCGTCATTGCGCCAGGCTCCTGAATTGCCCGAGTCGTACGACATGATCCGTCCTCCCAAGGGGGAAACAGAGGGGAAAACCCTCGAGGCAGGACATGGGAACAGGCTTTCCCCCTGCCAAGGGCGCAGGCGCATTAACAAGCCGAAATATTCCGGCGATTCGGGGGCGGGGGAGGGCACGATATTGGCGCCGCAAACACCGGTGTCGTCCCGGACAAGCGAAGCGCAGATCCGGGATCCATAACCACAGGGAGGAGTTTGGCGAAGACCGTTAGTTGATTTCGCCGGTACGAATACCGCGGATCACAGTTAGATCACGCGGTATGGGTCCCTGCGTACGCAGGGACGACAGTGAAGGTGCCCCGCCAGCTTACCCCTGCGACCGCAGCCTCTCCGCCGCCTTCGGCGCAAAATAGCTCAGCACGCCGTCGGCGCCGGCGCGCTTGAAGGCGAGCAGGCTCTCCATCATGGCACGCTCGCCGTCGAGCCAGCCGTTGTTGGCGGCGGCCGCGATCATCGCGTATTCGCCCGAGACCTGGTAGGCGAAGGTCGGCATCGCAAAGGTGTCCTTCACGCGGCGGACGACGTCGAGATAGGGCATGCCGGGCTTCACCATCACCATGTCGGCGCCTTCGGTGATGTCGAGCTCGACCTCGCGCAGCGCCTCGTCGGTGTTGGCGCTGTCCATCTGATAGGTGCGCTTGTCGCCGGTCAGCGTCTTGGCCGAACCGATGGCGTCGCGGAACGGGCCGTAGAAGGCGGAAGCGTATTTGGCGGCGTAGGCCATGATCTGCACGTCGAGCAGGCCGGTGCGGTCCAGGCCCTCGCGGATCGCGGCGACGCGGCCGTCCATCATGTCGGAGGGCGCGATGATGTCGCAGCCGGCTTCGGCCTGCACCAGCGCCTGACGCACCAGCACGGCGACCGTCTCGTCGTTCAAGATCCTGCCGTCCGAGATCAGGCCATCATGACCGTGGCTGGTGAAGGGGTCCAGCGCGACGTCGCAGAGGATGCCGATCTCAGGAAACTCCTTCTTGATCGCGCGCACCGCCTGGCAGACCAGATTGTTCGGATTGGTGGCTTCAGAGCCTTCCTCGTCGCGCAAGGACGGCTCGGTGTAGGGAAACAGCGCGAGGCAGGGGATGGTGAGCTTCATGGCGCGTTCGGCCTCGCGCACGGCCTGGTCGACGCTGAGGCGCTCGACGCCCGGCATCGAGGTGACCTGCTCGCGCTTGTTGTCGCCGTCGATCAGGAACAGCGGCCAGATCAGATCGTCGGTGGTGAGGACGTTCTCGCGCACCATCCGCCGGGCCCATTCGGCCTTGCGGTTGCGGCGCGGGCGGACGGTCAGATCGAGGGCATGGGGCACCGCCGCTCCCTCGCGGCGCGAAACCTCGCGCAGTTCGATCGGACGTCCGTATTTGATCGCCATCACTCTTCCTCCGGCTGGAATTATTCTTATACCAGCTCGCATGGTTCCCGTCACCGCGGCTTGACCTGCCGCAACGTGATGGCAGCCGATTGATTTTGCGGGCCGAAGCAGCCAGAAGGGGCCATGTCCGAGATTTCCACCCGCGATGCGGCCCGTGACGGCAGTCCCAGGGACGCCGTCAGAGACAGCGCCAGAGACAGCGCGATGTCGGTGGCTGCGATCTCGTCGGAGCGCTCGGAGTCCGACGACAATGTCTGGACTCGCCGCCTCGTGCTCTTCCTGCGGGTGATGGCGCTGCTCTCGATCCTGAAAGGTCTCTATCACTGGGCGCAGGTGACGGGCTTCGTCGGCGGCGAGGACGAGGCGTTCGAGAACCAGTCGATGGCCTGGCAGGCCGCGACCGTCTACTTCGCGGTGATCGAGCTCGTCGCTGCGGTCGGCCTGTGGCTGGCGACGCCCTGGGGCGCCGTGGTGTGGCTCACGACCGTGGTCTCGATGGCGGTGATCGAGCTGATGTTCCCGGGAATCTACGGCGGCAGCCTGATCGTCGTCGGCGTCGAAGCCTTCATGCTCGCCGCCTATCTCGCGCTCGCCTGGATGGCCGCGCGCGAGCGGCC
>NZ_AJQF01000460.1:0-7696 GCF_000261705.1 Bradyrhizobium genomosp. III
TCTCGTGCCCCGGACGCAACGCAGCGCGCCGCACTTGCTGGCGTTGCGTTGCAGAGCCGGGGCCCATCTCTCCGCGATCCCGCTTTTGGCTTTCTGGGTCCCGGCTCTGCGCTCCGCTTCGCTGCGCTTGTCCGGGACACGAGATCGGAGCGCGCGGAGTTGTGCCGGTTTGGTTGACCGTTGGTTGCCTAAAATTTGCGGTAAGTTTTCGTTGACCGGCCGGTTCCGCCACAGCCGTTACGCGCCCGTTTCGAAACGAAGCGGGGCTGTTCTGGAATGCGACAGTTGCGGCGGACGGAGGGTGAACAGGACCTTGCGAAGGTCAACAGAGCGTTGCGAAAAGTGCTTGTGGCACAGGCTTAATCCGCAATTCACTGTCTTAAATTCATGATCTCTTTATTCTCTTATTTAAGCCGATCTTCAAACGAGCCCCTTAAGTTGCACCTATCAGACGGGACACAAGTTTCGTCGAATAAGTGTCGATAAAAACGACAACAGGGGAAGTGTCATGATGAAAGCCGTCGCAACTGCGGCAGATACCGCAGAGCGCGTCTCCGGCCAGCAGGGTTCGGTGCAGTCGCTCTATCTGGAAGCTTTGACTCTGGTGGAGCGGCTGCATCGCCGGCTCCTCGACGTGATCAAGGACGAATTCGATCGCCGCGGCCGCGCGGACATCAACTCGGTGCAGGCTCTCCTGCTCTACAACATCGGCGACAAGGAGCTGACCGCGGGCGAGCTGCGCACGCGTGGCTACTATCTCGGCTCCAACGTCTCCTACAATTTGAAGAAGCTCGTCGAGCTCGGCTTCCTCGATCATCAGCGCTCGCGCGTCGATCGCCGCTCGGTGCGCATTCGCCTGACCCCGCAGGGCCAGGAAGTCCGCCGCATCGTCGATGCGCTCTACCAGAAGCACGTCAAGACGGTGGAGCAGGTCGGCGGCATCTCCGGCGAGGAATTCTCGACCCTCAACAAGTCGCTGCACCGCCTCGAGCGGTTCTGGACCGACCAGATCCTGTATCGGCTCTGAGTTTCCAAGGGATAAGGCCAAGCCGGCCCGCAACAAGACCGGCAAGCCGCCCGAACGTGCCTCAACTTCCCCAGCGCGCCGGCCCGGAGTTGCCCCCGGACCGGTGCGTTTTGCATTTTGCACCTGCGAAGAAAATTTTGCGACCCCGAGGAACCAGTTCCGGGCTTGGCGCTTATCTCCTTCGGATCGGAGACAGGGCGATGCTGGTCGAGCGCGGGTTGCAGGCGATGAACGTGGAACTCGTGAGCGAGGCCTACGCCATTGCCGCGAACTACCTTCGCCGGTCCGGCGCGATTGCCGATACGCTCGTGACCGACGAACATCTGCTCGGGATCATCATCAAGCTGCTCCAGAACGGGGAGTTCAACAAGATCCGGCTCGCCAACACGGCGATCGCCCGGTTCCAGGCGCAGGCCGAGGCCCGCGCGGTTGCCTGATCAACAGTCGCAAAATACCGACGAACCCAGAATATCGCACGAACCAGAGGGTGCCATGGAAGCCGCCATCGACCGCATCATGCAGACCTATGACCTGCTCGCCAACCGCACCGCTGCGGCCAGCGAGGAGGCACGGGCCAAGGTCACGAACTACCTCACCACCCTGATGGAAGCGGGCGAGAAGGACCCGCACAGGTTGACGGTGTGCGGCCTGACTTATCTGCGCCAGCTCGACGGCAGCGTGGACCCTGTGAAGGCGGGGTATACCGGGCTGTGATAGACAGCCGGCGGCTCCACGGATGAGGAGTTAGGGCCCAAAGCGGCCCCATTCGGGAGGGGTGGACGGGCGGCTCCCCAGAGCCGGCCCAAGTGCCGAAAACCGCCACCCTCCACCATATCTTGCATAAATATCAGGCCCGACCCGCAAATGCTTGGCCTGTTGCGGGCGATGTGGTAGATCGCGCGTGCTTCCGATCGCCACACCAGACCCGCCCGTAGCCCGCCAAAAGGCTGCGGCGGTGGAGATATTCGCAAGATGACTTCAGCAAAAACCGCCTCCGCGCCCGATTCGTTTTTCACTGCCTCGCTCGAGCAGGCCGACCCGGAAATCGCCGCCGCCATCAAGGGCGAGCTCGGCCGGCAGCGCCATGAGGTCGAGCTGATCGCCTCCGAGAACATCGTCAGCCGGGCCGTGCTGGAAGCGCAGGGTTCGGTGATGACCAACAAATACGCGGAAGGCTATCCGGGCGCGCGCTACTATGGCGGTTGTGAGTGGGTCGACGTCGCCGAGAACCTCGCGATCGATCGCGCCAAGAAGCTGTTCGGTGCCAAATTCGCCAACGTGCAGCCGAACTCCGGCAGCCAGATGAACCAGGCGGTGTTCCTGGCGCTGCTGCAGCCCGGCGACACCTTCATGGGCCTCGACCTTGCGGCCGGCGGCCATCTCACCCACGGCTCGCCCGTCAACATGAGCGGCAAATGGTTCAAGGCCGCGCACTACACCGTGCGCCGCGAGGACCAGATCATCGACATGGACGCGGTCCAGAAGCAGGCCGAAGAGGTCAAGCCGAAGCTGATCGTCGCGGGCGGCTCGGCCTATTCGCGTGCCTGGGACTTCAAGCGCTTCCGCGAGATCGCGGACAGCGTCGGCGCGTATCTGCTGGTCGACATGGCGCACTTCGCGGGCCTCGTCGCCGGCGGCGTGCATGCCTCGCCCGTGCCGCATGCCCACATCACCACGACGACGACGCACAAATCGCTGCGCGGTCCGCGCGGCGGCCTGATGCTGTGGAATGACGAGGCGCTGACCAAGAAGTTCAACTCGGCGATCTTCCCGGGGCTGCAGGGCGGCCCCCTGATGCACGCGATCGCGGCCAAGGCGGTCGCCTTCGGCGAGGCGCTGCGTCCGGACTTCAAGGTCTACGCCAAGAACGTCGTCGAGAACGCCAAGGCGCTGGCCGAGGCGATGAAGAGCCACGGCTTCGACATCGTCTCCGGCGGCACCGACAACCATCTGATGCTGGTCGATCTCAGGCCGAAGGGCCTGAAGGGCAACGCCTCGGAGAAGGCGCTGGTTCGCGCTGCCATCACCTGCAACAAGAACGGCATTCCGTTCGACCCCGAGTCGCCGTTCGTGACCTCCGGTATTCGTCTGGGCACGCCGGCGGCGACCACCCGCGGCTTCGGCGTCGCAGAATTCCAGCAGGTCGGCGGCATGATCGCCGAGGTCCTCAATGCGATCGCGCAGTCGGACGACGGCAAGGCGCCGCTGGTGGAAGCCGCGATCAAGGAACGCGTCAAGGCGCTCACCGATCGGTTCCCGATCTATCAGTAAGGCTGGGCCACGAGGATGCGCTGCCCGAACTGCAATAGTCTCGATACGCAGGTAAAGGACTCGCGTCCGACCGAGGACTCTTCCGTGATCCGCAGGCGGCGCGTGTGCGTCGCCTGCAATTTCCGCTTCACCACCTTCGAGCGCGTGCAATTGCGCGAGCTCACGGTGATCAAGCGCAACGGCCGCCGCGTGCCGTTCGACCGCGACAAGCTGATGCGCTCGGTGCAGATTTCTTTGCGCAAGCGGCAGGTCGAGCCGGAGCGGGTGGAGAAGATGGTCTCCACCATCGTGCGCGAGCTCGAGACCGGGGGCGAGGCCGAGATCTCCTCCGAGGTGATCGGCGAGACCGTGATGGAGCATCTGCGCACGCTCGACGACGTCGCCTATGTGCGCTTCGCCTCGGTCTATCGCAATTTCCGCGAGGCCAAGGATTTCGCCGACGTGCTCGGCGAGCTCTCCGGTGAGGAGGAAGCGCGGCTCGCCGCGATCCGCAAATGATCTTCCGTATCCTGGAGGATCAGTTCGCGCAGAAGGCCCGCGAGGCCAGGGACGCCGATCGCCGCTTCATGGAGCTGGCGCTGGCGCTCGGACGCCGCGGGCAGGGACGCACCTGGCCCAACCCGGCGGTCGGTGCCGTCGTCGTCAAGGACGGTGTCATCGTCGGCCGCGGCTGGACCCAGGCGGGCGGGCGTCCGCACGCCGAGCCCGAAGCCCTGCGGCGGGCCGGTGAGACCGCACGCGGCGCCACGCTCTACGTCACGCTCGAACCTTGCTCGCATTTCGGCAAGTCGCCGCCTTGCGCCGATGCGGTGATCGCGGCCGGCATCAAGCGGGTGGTGGCGGCGATCGAGGATCCCAATCCTGAGGTCGCGGGGCAGGGCCATGCGCGCCTGCGCGCCGCCGGCATCACGGTAGATGTAGGCCTGTGCGCGGCGGAAGCCGCCTTCGACCATGCCGGGCATTTCCGTCGCATCCGGGACAAGCGCCCGCATGTGATCCTGAAGCTGGCGGTCTCGCCCGACGGCAAGATCGGCGCCGCCGGCGGCAAGCCGGTCGCGATCACGGGGGAGGCGGCGCGCAATCGCGTGCATCTCCTGCGGGCGCAGAGCGATGCGATCCTGGTCGGCATCGGCACGGTGCTGGCGGACGACCCGCTTCTCACCTGCCGCCTGCCGGGCATGGCGGCGCGCTCGCCGGTGCGCGTGGTGCTCGATCAGAGCCTGCGCATTCCCGGGGGAAGCAAGCTCATAGGCTCCGCGCGCGAGACGCCGCTCTGGGTGATGGGCTCCGACCTTGCGGAAGCCGCGGCAGCAACACGTCTCGGCGCGACCGGCGCGCAAGTGATCCGCATCCCGCCGGCAAGTGCCTCCGGGCTCGATTTGCCGGCCGCGCTGCATGCGCTGGCCGGGAAGGGCATCACCCGCCTGATGGTCGAGGGCGGCAGCCGCGTTGCGGCTTCGTTCGTCGCGGCCGACCTCGTCGACGAGATCTGGCTGTTCCGCGGCACGGAAGCGGTGGGCAGCGGCGGCGTCGATGCGCTCGATGCATTGCCCCTGTCGAAAATCACGCAGTCGCAGGCCTACAAGGTTCATGCTAGCGAAACATTCGACAAGGATACTCTCACCATCTACGAGCGCGCGTAATGTTCACCGGCATTGTCACCGATATCGGCGAGATCGTCAGCTTCACGCCTGTGGCGCAAGGGCAATTGCACCGGCTGCGCATCGCCTGCCGCTACGATCAGACCACCATCGCCGACGGTGCCTCGATTGCCAGCAACGGCGTCTGCCTGACCGTGGTTGCCTCCGGCGTCGCAGGCGGCAAAACCTGGTATGACGTCGATGCGGCGGCCGAGACGCTGGCGCTGACCACGGCAAAGCACTGGAAGCTCGGAACGAAGCTCAACCTCGAGCGCGCGCTCAAGATCGGCGACGAGCTCGGCGGGCACATCGTCGCCGGCCATGTCGACGGTATCGCGACCCTCGTCAGCCGCGAGGATCTGCCCGACATGGCGCGGTTCGAGCTCTCGACCAAGCGGGAGCTGGCGCGGTTCATCGCCACCAAGGGCTCGATCACGCTCGACGGCGTTTCGCTCACGGTCAATACGGTCAGGGACGTGACTTTTTCGGTGCTGATCATCCCGCACACGCTCTCGGTCACGACGATCGGTGGCTGGAAGGCGGGGGACGAGGTCAATATCGAGGTCGACCTGATGGCCCGCTACGCGGCGCGGCTGACGGAAATGACGGCGTAGTCGTCATTCCGGGTTCGCTTCGCGCCCCGGAATGACAGTCTTTGAACTTGGCTTACGTGCCCGCGGCGACTACATAACGCGCCGACCCCAGTAAACGGATTGAGACGATGGCAGACGCGCGGCGCGCACCCCTGAAGGACCAGACCGACATTTCCGGCGCGCGCGCGCTGATTGTCGAGGCGCGGTTCTATGACGATCTCCAGGACGCGCTTCTGGACGGCGCGGTGACCGAATTGAAGGCGGCGGGCCTGACGCATGACGTGATCACGGTTCCCGGCGCGCTGGAGATCCCTGCGGCAGTCGCCATCGCGATCGACGCGGCGGCGGCGAACGGAAAGCCCTATGACGCGGTGATCGCGCTCGGCTGCGTGATCCGCGGCGACACCATCCATTTCGAGATCGTGTCGCAGGAATCCTCGCGCGCGCTGATGGATCTTGCCGTGGCGCGAAAGCTGCCGCTCGGCAACGGCATCCTCACCGTCAACAATGAGGCGCAGGCCTGGGCGCGGGCGCGCGCCAGCGAGCTCAACAAGGGCGGCGATGCCGCACGTGCGGCGCTTGCGATGTTGCGCATCAAACGCCGCATGGCGCGGGCCTGAAGCCATGGCTGATCCCACCAAGAAGCCGGCAGGGCCAAACGAGAAGAAGGCGAACCGGCGCGGCGCGGCGCGGCTCGCGGCGGTGCAGGCGCTGTACCAGATGGATATCGCCGGCGCCGGCATCAACGACATCTTCGCCGAGTTCGAGAGCCATTGGCTCGGCAACGAGGTCGAGGGCGACACCTACCTGCCGGCCGAGGCGGCCTTCTTCCGCGACGTCGTCTCGGGCGTCGTGCGCGACCAGAAGAAGCTCGATCCCCTGATCGACGAGGCGCTGTCGAAGGGCTGGCCCTTGAAGCGGATCGAAGCGATCCTGCGCGCGGTGCTGCGGGCAGGGGCCTATGAGCTGGAGCACCGCAAGGACGTGCCGGGCCGCGTCGTCATCTCCGAATATGTCGACGTCGCCAACGCCTTCGTCGACCGCGAGGAGACCGGCATGGTCAACGCCGTGCTCGACCAGATCGGCCGCCAATTTCGCGGCGACGAGTTCGGACGGGGGTAGACATTCACTCCGCTGTCATCACCCGCGAAAGAGGGTGATCCAGTACGCCGCGGCAGCGGTGATTGATAATCGGCTTCGCGGCGTACTGGATCGCCCGGTCCTGGTGCGCAAGTGCGCACTGGCTGGGCGATGACAGCGAAGTTTGAGGCCGGCGCCGATGACGAACACGCAAAACCCCTCCGCCGAAGACTCCCTCATCGCGCGCTATTTCAAGCCGCTGGCGACCGATCCCGGCGCGTTCGGTCTGGTCGATGACGCGGCGGTGCTGTCGTCGTTCGGCGATGACATCGTCGTCACCACCGACGCCGTCATCGAAGGCGTGCACTATCTTGCCACCGATCCCCCTGACACCATCGCGCGCAAGGCGCTGCGGGTGAACCTGTCCGATCTCGCCGCCAAGGGCGCGACGCCTGCAGGATTCGTGCTGACGCTGGCGCTGCGCAGCAGGGAGGATGCCTGGCTCCAGCCCTTCGCGGACGCGCTGGGCGAGGACGCAAAGGAATTCGCCTGTCCGCTGCTCGGCGGTGACACGGTGTCGACGCCGGGTCCGCAGATGATCTCGATCACCGCCTTCGGCCGCGTGCCGCAGGGGCGGATGGTCGGCCGGACCGGCGCGAGGCCAGGCGATCGCATCCTGGTGACCGGCACGATCGGCGACGCTGCGCTCGGCCTCGACGTGCTCACGGGTGGTGCCGCTGCCGCAGCGCTTGCGACCGATCCGGCGGCAAGGGAAGCCCTGGTCTCCCGCTATCGCGTGCCGCAGCCGCGCAACCCGCTGGCATGGGCCGTGCGCGATCATGCGACCGCGGCGATGGACGTCTCCGACGGGCTCGCCGGCGATCTGACCAAACTCTGCGCAGCGTCCGGGGTCTCGGCCGTGGTCGACGTGGCAAGCGTGCCGCTCTCGGCCGCGGCAGCAAGCCTGATTGCCCGCAACGTCGTTTGCGTCGAGACGCTGCTTGCGGGGGGCGACGATTACGAGGTGCTGTGTACCGTTCCGCCCGCGCAGGCAGATGCGCTGATTGCCGCGGGGCGGGCGGCCG
>NZ_AJQF01000461.1:0-2528 GCF_000261705.1 Bradyrhizobium genomosp. III
ATCGTCGCGGGGAAGCAAGGGCCGCGCTTCCTGGACGGGCAGGGCCAGGAATTGGTCTTGAGGCGGCTGTCCTACAGCCACTTCTAGGAATTGCTCCAAACCGGCATCTTAGTTCGCTGCACTTGGTCTAAATACCTGCCGAGATCGGCGTTTTCGGCCTTATCCGGCGTTGCACCCTCAATTTGATTTTGGCAAGCTTGCGACCGACTAAGGCCGCCCCTTTTGGGCAAGGGGCGGCTTTGTTCGAAATCAAGGCGCCGCACCGCTCGACGGACAACAAAAGGCGCCGGGGGTACATCAAGGATCTGAGGCAAAAATCACATGACAGCATTATGGTTGATAGTGCTCTGCGGAGTGCTTTCCGTCGTCTACGCGATTTGGGCGACGTCTTCGGTGTTAAGTGCGGATGCGGGGTCGCCGCGCATGCAGGAGATCGCGGGGGCGGTCGCTGAGGGTGCACAGGCGTATCTGCGGCGCCAGTACACGACGATCGGCATCGTCGGCGTGGTCATCTTCCTCTTGCTTGTCTATTTCCTCGGAATCTACGTCGCCATCGGCTTTCTGATCGGCGCCGTCCTGTCGGGGGCGGCCGGCTTCATCGGCATGAATGTCTCGGTCCGCGCCAATGTGCGGACCGCCCAGGCGGCGACCACCTCGCTCGCCGGCGGCCTCGAGCTAGCCTTCAAGGCGGGCGCGATCACCGGCATGCTGGTGGCAGGTCTCGCATTGCTCGGGGTGACGCTCTATTTCGGCTTCCTGGTGCATTCGCTGAAGCTTGCGCCTGACAGCCGCACCGTCATCGACGCCATGGTGGCGCTCGGCTTCGGCGCCTCGCTGATCTCGATCTTCGCCCGTCTCGGCGGCGGCATCTTCACCAAGGGTGCGGACGTCGGCGGCGACCTCGTCGGCAAGGTCGAGGCCGGCATTCCCGAGGACGATCCGCGCAACCCGGCCACCATCGCCGACAACGTCGGCGACAATGTCGGCGACTGCGCCGGCATGGCCGCCGATTTGTTCGAGACCTATGCGGTGACTGCGGTCGCCACCATGGTGCTCGCCGCGATCTTCTTCGCCAAGACGCCGATCCTCGCCAACATGATGACGCTGCCGCTCGCGATCGGCGGCATCTGCATCATCACCTCGATCATCGGCACCTTCTTCGTCAAGCTCGGGCCGAGCCAGTCGATCATGGGTGCGCTGTACAAGGGCCTGATCGCAACCGGCGTCCTGTCGCTGATCGGCATCGCCGGCGTGATCTACAGCCTGATCGGCTTCGGCAAGCTCGATGGCGTCGACTATACCGGCATGGCGCTGTTCCAATGCGGCGTGGTCGGCCTCATCGTCACCGCGCTGATCATCTGGATCACCGAATACTACACCGGAACCGACTATCGTCCGGTGAAGTCGATCGCCCAGGCCTCGGTGACCGGCCACGGCACCAACGTGATCCAGGGCCTTGCCGTCTCGATGGAGGCGACCGCGCTCCCCGCGATCGTGATCATCGCCGGCATCCTGGTCACCTATAGCCTCGCCGGCCTGTTCGGCATCGCGATCGCGACCGCCACCATGCTGGCGCTGGCCGGCATGGTCGTCGCGCTCGACGCGTTCGGCCCGGTGACGGACAACGCGGGCGGCATCGCCGAGATGGCGGGCCTGCCGAAGGAGGTGCGCAAGTCGACCGATGCGCTCGACGCGGTCGGCAACACCACCAAGGCGGTCACCAAGGGCTACGCGATCGGCTCGGCCGGTCTCGGTGCCCTCGTGCTGTTTGCGGCCTACAACCAGGACCTCAAGTTCTTCGTTGCAGACTCCGCGCACCATCCCTACTTCGCCGGCGTCAATCCGGACTTCTCGCTCAACAACCCGTATGTGGTGGTGGGCCTGCTGTTCGGCGGCCTGTTGCCGTATCTGTTCGGCGCGATGGGCATGACCGCGGTGGGCCGTGCCGCGGGTGCGATCGTCGAGGAGGTCCGGCGCCAGTTCCGCGAGAAGCCGGGCATCATGCAGGGCACCGACAAGCCGGATTACGGCAAGGCGGTCGACCTGCTGACCCGGGCGGCGATCAAGGAGATGATCATCCCCTCGCTGCTCCCGGTGCTGTCACCGATCGTCGTCTACTTCCTGATCTACGCGATCGCGGGCGGCGGCGCGGCCGGCAAGTCGGCGGCGTTCTCCGCCGTGGGTGCCATGCTGCTCGGCGTCATCGTGACGGGCCTGTTCGTCGCGATCTCCATGACCTCGGGCGGCGGCGCCTGGGACAACGCCAAGAAGTACATCGAGGACGGTCATTTCGGCGGCAAGGGCTCTGACGCCCACAAGTCGGCGGTGACCGGCGACACCGTCGGCGATCCCTACAAGGACACGGCGGGTCCCGCGGTGAACCCGATGATCAAGATCACCAACATCGTGGCCCTGCTGCTGCTGGCGATCCTGGCGCACTGAGCGGCGCAGACGAGACAAGACAAACCCCGCGGCGCGAGCCGCGGGGTTTTTGTTGTGTGCCGAGTATGAGCGACAGCTTGGAGGTG
>NZ_AJQF01000462.1:0-26840 GCF_000261705.1 Bradyrhizobium genomosp. III
ATCCGGCGCGCTAATACAAGGGTGGGCAAAGCGAAAGCGTGCCCACCATTTCTGTTGCGGTGTTGGGGTAGATGGTGGGCACGGCGCAAGTGCGCCTTTGCCCACCCTACGAGAGCTACGACTTGGGCGAGACGCCGTTGTCGGGACCGGGATCGCCGCCTGCGGCTGCGGTCGTGAGCCGTTCCATATAATGCGCCCACCCCGTCGCGTGCGCGGCGGCCTGCGCTTCGCTTGGCAGGCCGCTATGGGTCATGCGCAGCAGCGTGCCGCCGTCGCGCTCGATCAGGTCGATCTCGATCAGGCTCGAGCCGGGCGGTACCTCCTGGCCGCCTTCCCATCCGAACGTGTAGGCCAGACGATGCACCGGCACGACCTCGCGGAAGGCGCCGCGGGCGACGCCGCTGCGGGGGCCGATGCCCTTGAGCAGATAAAGCCCGCCGGGATGCGGCTCCGTGGTGGCATCGGAGCCCATCCAGCTCAGGATTTTCTCGGGGTCGGTCAGATAGGCGAAAACGGTGGCACGTGGTGCCGCGATCTGGGTCTCGCGTCGCACTATGAACGGTTCGGTCATCGGCGATCATCCCTTCGCTGCCATTGGCACATGGCGGTGCCAAAGCGGCGCGTCAAGGATTGCCCGTGACAAGGGCGGCCCGCCTTGGCCATGATCGAGCCATGCAGCTCTCCCCGACCCTCGCCTGGCTTGTCGATGCCGCTTCGGATAGTGCCGGAGCTGATCGCCTGCTTGCGGAACTCGCCGCCCATCTGGTCGCCGACGGCGTGCCGCTTGCGGGGGGCGCCCTGACGCTGGAGGTGCCGCATCCGCTGATCGCGAAGCGGACCTGGTTGTGGCGTGCAGACAGCGGCCAGGTGATCGAAGCACTCGGCTTCGCGCCGGGCGGATTGGCGCCCGATCCGCCCAACGATGCCGGTCGCCGCTGGCTGCGCGACATCGCGCGCGGCGACGTCCACGAAGACATCGCCGGACGTCCAGATGGGCCGCAGCTTTGCTGGATCGGGCCGCGTCCGTTCACCGCGGACGACATCGGGCAATTGCGCCAGGCCGCGCGTTTTGCCGCGACGCCCCTCGCCGTGCTCACCGCGCGCGCCACGTTGCGCGCGACGTTAGATGCCTATCTCGGCAAGCGGAGCGCGGAGCGGGTGCTGGCAGCGCCTCTGCGGCGCGATCTCGGCGAGACCATTCAGGCCGCGCTGCTCTATGCCGACCTCCGCAACTTCACGACGTTGTCGGAAACCTCTCCGCCTGCACAGGTCATCGCCGCGCTCGATGCCTGGTTCGATCGCATCGCCGGCGCCGTCCACGCCTTTGGCGGCGAGGTGCTGAAATTCATCGGCGACGGCGTGCTCGCGATCTTTCCGGTG
The DNA here is from genome assembly GCF_000261705.1 of Bradyrhizobium genomosp. III. Taxonomy (NCBI): domain Bacteria; kingdom Pseudomonadati; phylum Pseudomonadota; class Alphaproteobacteria; order Hyphomicrobiales; family Nitrobacteraceae; genus Bradyrhizobium; species Bradyrhizobium genomosp. III. The sequence goes on from NZ_AJQF01000462.1 coordinate 1,381, forward strand.
GTCGAGGCATCGCCCCGCCGCGCCTGCGAGGCCGCTCTCCGCGCCGCGAGCGCCGCCGAAGCCGGGATGGCCTATCTCAACGCGGAGCGCGGCGCTCAAGGGTTGTCGCCGCTGGCATTCGGTGCCGCACTTCATCTGGGCGAGATGCTGTGGGGCAATATCGGCGCCGCCAACCGGCTCGACTTCACGGCGATCGGTCCCGCCGTCAATCTCGCCAGTCGGCTCGAGGGATTGTGCAAGTCGCTGGAGCGGACCGTGCTGGTGTCGGGCGCGCTCGCCGCCGAGACGGACATGCCGCTGATCGCGCTCGGATCGCATTCGCTGCGCGGCATTGCTGCGCCATGCGAGGTGTTTGTGCTGCCGGAGATGTGAGCACGGATATTGCAGGTCGTTGCGCGATGGCCGTGCCAAACTCACGGTGTCGTCCCGGCGAAGGCCGGGACCCATAACCACCAAATTATATTGTAGCACGCGCTGGTAACCCCGAGTCCTCGCAAAACGATTGCTGCGGAGTATGGGTCCCGGATCTACGCGCGCCTAAGAGCGCGCTTGTCCGGGACGACGGCGGAGAATTAAGGCCGCACCTGCGGCTAAACCCCGCCCATCTTGCAGACGAGCTTCCACTCCTCGGCCGTCACCGGCTGCACCGACAGGCGCGAATATTTCACCAGCGCCATGTCGGCGAGTTTCTTCTCGGCCTTGATCGTCGCCATCGTCACCGGCGTCTTCAACGGCTTGTCGGCCTTGATATCGACGCAGACGAATTTCTCGGTCTTGTCGGTCGGATCGGGATAGGCCTCCTTGATGATCTCCGCGATGCCGACGATCTCCTTGCCCTCGTTGGAATGATAGAAGAATGCCTTGTCGCCCTTCTTCATGGCGACGAGGTTCTGGCGCGCGGTGTAATTGCGCACGCCGGTCCAGGCCTCGCCCTTGGCGCCCTTTTCCACCTGCTGGTCCCAGGACCACACCGACGGTTCGGATTTCACCAGCCAGTAGTTCATCGCGCGCGCCCTATCCATTCCTCATGGCCGGGCTTGTCCCGGCCATCCACGTCTCTGCCATCAATTCAATATCAAGACGTGGATGCCCGCGACAAGCGCGGGCATGACGAGAAGACGTCATTCCTCTGCCTTGAAGGGGCGCGTCATCAGTGCCGAGATTGCGGCGTCGATCGTGCTCCGGCCGCTCAGGATCGACGCGACGGCTTCTGACACCGGCATCTCGACGTTTTGCGAAGCTGCGAGTTCGATCAGCACCGGCGCGGTGAACTCGCCCTCGGCAAGCTTGCCCGCAGGCGGCTGCTCGCCGCGGCCCAAAGCAAGGCCAAGGATGAAATTGCGCGATTGCGGGCTCGAGCAGGTCAGGATCAAATCGCCGAGGCCGGACAGGCCGGTGATCGTTTCGCTGCGTGCGCCGAGCGCGCGGCCGAGGCGCGTCAGCTCGGCAAAGCCGCGGGTCGTCAGCGCGGCCTGGGCGGAGGCCCCCAGCTTGCGCCCGACCGCGATGCCGACTGCGATCGCCAGCACGTTCTTGGCTGCGCCGCCGATCTCGACGCCGCGGATGTCCGTGGAGTGATAGGGACGGAACGTCGGTGAGCCCAGGGCCTGCACCAGCGCGCTCGCCAACGTCTCATCGCCTGCCGCCAGCGTCACCGCCGTCGGCAAGCCGCGCGCGACATCGTCGGCAAAGCTCGGACCCGACAGGATCGCGGGCTGGGCGTGCGGCGCGGCCTCAGCGATCACGTCGGTCATGAATTTATGGGTGCCGTGCTCGATGCCCTTGGCGCAGGCGACGATCGGCACCGGCCCTGTCAGATGCGAGGCCAGCATGTTGACGGCGCCGCGCAAATGCTGCGCCGGTGTTGCGATCAGCAACATGTCGGCGCGTGCGGTGAGCGCCAGATCGCTGGTCACGACGATCTCCGGCGCGATCTGCACGCCGGGCAGTCGCGGATTATCGCGTGTCGAGGCGATCCGCGCGGCATGCTCGGCATTGCGTGCCCAGAGCGTGACGCTCCGTCCCGCCCGCGCCGCCACGGTCGCCAGCGCCGTGCCCCAGGCGCCCGCCCCGATCACCGCGACAGATTGGAACGTGGTCATGGCTAGAATCCCGCCCGGGTCTTGCCGTAGCCGGTCGGCGCCGTCGCGTTGGCGTCGAGCAGCCAGCGCGCGCGGGGCTGCGCTTCCATCGTGTCGGTCAGGCCGAGCGCGAGGCGTTCGGCGCCGGCCCAGGCGATCATCGCGCCGTTGTCGGTGCAGAGCGCGGGCGGCGGCATGATCAGTTGCGTCCCGGCTTGCTGTGCGACCTCATCGAGGGCGCCGCGGATCGCCTGATTGGCCGCGACGCCGCCGGCCGCGACCAGGGCACGCGGTGCGCCGAATTTTTCGCGGAACAGTCTGAGGCCGACGCTCAGCCGGTCGGCGGTCGAATCCAGCACGGCGGCCTGAAAGCTCGCGCAGAGATCGCTGACGTCCTGCGGCGTGATCTCGGCTAGCCGGCTCGCTTCAGTGCGGACTGCCGTCTTCAATCCCGACAGCGAGAAATTGGCGTCGGGGCGTCCCTGCATCGGCCGCGGAAACGCAAATCGCGTGGCATCGCCGCCTGCCGCCGCGCGCTCGACCTGCGGGCCGCCGGGATAGGGCAGGCCCAACATCTTCGCGACCTTGTCGAAGGCCTCGCCGATCGCGTCGTCGACGGTGGTGCCAAGCCGTACATACTGGCCGACGCCGGTGACCGCGACGATCTGGGTATGGCCGCCCGAGGCGAGGAACAGGCAGTAGGGAAATTCGATTCCGTCGGTGAGGCGTGGCGTCAGCGCATGCGCCTCCAGATGGTTCACCGCAACCAGCGGCGTGTCGTGCACCATCGCGATCGCCTTTGCGGTGGTGAGCCCGACGATGACGCCGCCGATCAAGCCCGGCCCCGCCGCGGCCGCGACGCCGCCAAGCTGGGCGAAGCCGACGCCGGCCTCCTGCATCGCGCGCTCGATGATGCCGTCGAGCAGATCGACATGGGCACGGGCGGCGATCTCCGGCACCACGCCGCCGAAGCGGGCGTGCTCCTCGATCTGCGACCGCACGATGTTGGACAGGATCCTGCCGCTGCCGTCAGGCGCGCGCTCGACCAGCGCCGCGGCTGTCTCGTCGCAGGTTGTTTCGATGCCCAGTACCAGCATTGGCGAATTGTTATCCAATTTGCGCCCTTGCGCTCATCCGCAAAGCAGAGTTCTGGTACGTCCGGTAGCATTCCGGGGCCGGATTGCGCAATCGTCACGCGCGGCTTCCCCACGAATGCGTGGCCGCCAATCGGTTCGGGAACACCAGCGATGTCCATTCTTGTCACACGGCCGCATCCCGACAATGAGACGACGGCGGAAAATCTGCGCGCGCGGGGGCTTGCGGTGCTGCTTGCGCCGGTGCTCAAGTTCGAGCCGGTCGCCTTCCATGACGAGAGTGAAGCTCCCTACGGCGCCATCCTCGTCACATCGGCCAACGCGATCCGTGCCGTCGCGCCACAATTGCAGGATCTTGGTCTGTTGGAGCTGCCGTTGTTTGCGGTCGGTGAGCATACGGCTGCTGCGGCGCGCGACGCCGGCTTTGCCGAGGTGATCGTCGCCGGCGGCGATGCCGCGTCCTTGCGCGACAAGGTGATGCAGAGCGCACGCGACAAGGTGCTGAAGAAAAAGAGCACGCTGCTGTATCTCGCAGGCGCGGATCTGTCGCGCGACCTCGGCGGCGAGCTCGGTGCGGAGGGGTTCAGCGTGGTCACACAGACGACCTATCGCATGGCGCCGGTCAAGCATTTGCCGCGCGAGGTCTGCGAGGGCTTTGCCGCTCACGGCGTCGAGGCGGTGCTGCACTACTCCCGACGCAGCGCCCGGGCGTTCCTGGATGCGGCCAGGGACAAAGGCGTCGAAATCTCGGCGCTGGCTATACCGCAATGCTGCCTGTCCGAGACTGTTGCCAGCGTGCTGCGCGATGCCGGCGCGTCGCAGGTTCTGGTGGCTGCGACACCGGACGAAAATGCCTTATTTACCACCTTGGAGCGTGCGTTGCGCACCCGTTTGGCGTAAGAGGTCGAGCCGAATCCGACGTAATCGGGTCCGTCCCGCGTATGGAAGTGTGAGGAACCGTCACGATGGCCGACCACAAGCCTGAAGACGCAGGATTGGCTCCTGAGTCCGGCCGTGCCAAGCGCACTCCGCCCACCATCGACCTCGAAGCCACCGAAGTCTCGACCCAGCCGCAGGAGGCGGCGGTCGAGCCGGAGGCTCACCTGGAGCCCGAGCGGGCCGCGCACGAGCAGACCAGGGTCGAGGAAGCCAAGTCCGAAGAGATCGAGTCCGAAGAGACCAAGTCCCAGCCGCAGCCTGAACGCGCTAAGGAACAGCCTTCCGTCGCGTCCGCGCCGATGTCGCCCTGGGTCATCGCGCCGTTCTCGGGCGCTGTCGCAGCGGCGGTCGTGATCGCGGTCGGCTGGATGCTGGGCTGGCCCGCCGTACAGGCGCCGCCGGCCGCCCCGCAGGTCACGAGCGCGACGGTCGATGCGCTGAGCGGTCGCGTTGCGGCAGTCGAAGCCAAGGCCGGCAAGCCCGCCGCTGATCCCGCCATGGCGGCGCGGATCGACGCGCTGGAGAAATCCGCAACCGGCTTGCGCAGCGACGTCGCCAATCTGCGTGCGCAGTCCGACAAGACCGCGAGCACATTGAACGATGCGAAATCGGCGCCGCAAACTGCCGTGCCCGACCTTGCCGCTCTGAGCGACCGCATCGCCCAGCTCGAGCGCGCCAGCAAGACCGAACGTGCCGAGCTTGCGCAGCAGGGCGAGAAGATCGCCGATGCGAAGAGGATGGACGACAAGCCGCTGCGTCATGTGGTGGCGGCGGCCCTGCTCGACGTCGCCGTTCGTCACGGCGATGCTTACGAGTCGCAATTGGCCGCAGCGCGGGCGATGGCGGCAAAGCCCGATGCGCTGAAGCCGCTCGACACCTTTGCCGCGTCCGGCATCCCGACGCCGGTGGCGCTGAGCCGCGAGCTGCTCAATATCGTGCCGAAGCTGTCGCCGCCGGCGGAAGCCCAGACCAGCGGCACGGGCATCGTCGAGCGTCTCCAGGCAGGAGCGTCAAAGCTCGTCCGCATCGAGCGCACCGACGGGGTCGGCAACGATCGCGGCGCCATCGTCGCACGGGTGACGGCAGCGGCGCTGCGCAATGATTTCGTGGAAGCGCGGCGCGAGCTCAAGACGCTGGCCGAGGCCGATCGTGCGCCGGCGCAGGCCTGGCTCGACAAGGCCGATGCCCGCGACGCTGCGCTCGCCGCTTCCCGCAAGTTCGCCGACGATGCCATGGCGGATCTCGTCAAGCCTGCTCAATAAAGCTTCGCGCAACAATCAGCGCGTATAGGGATCGCCATGCTTCGCATCGTCCTCTTCCTTGTCCTGATCGCGCTGGCGGCGGCCGGCGCGGCCTGGGTTGCCGACCAGCCCGGCGATCTCGTCCTGACCGCGGGCAGCTTCCGCGCCTCGACCACGCTTCCCAAATTCGTGTTCCTGCTTGGCCTGTTTGCCGCGGCCGTCGTGCTGGTCTGGAGCATCGTGACGACGATCTGGCGCACGCCGGGGCGTCTGCGCCGCCGCCGCCATGACAAGCGCCACGCGCGGGGCCGCCACGCCATCACCCACGGCCTGCTTGCGATCGGTCATGGTGACACCGCGCTTGCCCGCCGGCACGCGGAAACGGCGCGGCGACATGCCCCGAATGATCCGCTCGCGCTGCTCCTGCATGCGCAGTCAGCGCAGCTCGAAGGCAATCGCGACGAGGCGCAGCGCGTCTTCCGCGCCATGGCCGAGCGCGAGGACACGCGCCTGCTTGGCCTGCGCGGCCTGTTCATCGAAGCGCAGCGCGCCGACGATGCGGTCGGCGCCGTGATGATCGCGGAGGAAGCGATCAAGCTGTCGCCGTCCTCGACCTGGGCCTCGCATGCGGTGCTCGGCTTCCGCTGCGCGCGTGGCGACTGGAGCGGTGCGCTTGCGATCCTCGATTCGAATCTGTCTGCGGGGCAGATCGACAAGCAGACCTATCGCCGGCAGCGCGGCGTCCTGCTCACTGCACGCGCGCTGGAATTGGCAGCCATGGACCGCGACGTCGCGCGCGAGAGCGTGATGGAGGCGATCAAGCTGGCGCCGACGCTGGTGCCGGCGGCGGTGCTCGCCGCAAAATTCGAGAGCGAGGCGCATCAGGTGCGCCGCGCCATGAAGCTGGTCGAGGCCGCCTGGATCGCGAATCCGCATCCCGATCTCGCCGATGCCTATGCCCACGTGAAGCTAGGCGATACCGCGTGGCACCGCTTGCAGCGGGTCGAGACGCTTGCGGCCAAGACGTCGGCCGACAAGCCCGGTCATGTCGAGGGCCAGCTCGCGATCGCGCGCGCCGCGATCGATGCCTCCGAGTTCGCTCGCGCGCGCGAGGTGCTCGCGCCTTATGTCAAGGATCCGACCCAGCGCGTCGCGCTGCTGATGGCCGAGATCGAGCGCACCGAGCACGGCGATGGCGGTCGCGCCCGCGCCTGGACCCTGCGCGCGGTGCGCGCCCGTCACGATCCGGCCTGGACTGCGGACGGCTACGTCAGCGACCGTTGGCGCCCGGTCTCCCCGGTCACCGGCCGGCTCGATGCGTTCCAGTGGCAGACCCCGGTCGCGAGCCTGCCTTCGGACAAGGGGACCACGATCGAATCCTCGGCCTTCGAGGAGGCCATGCTGGCGGCCCCGCCGCCGAAGCGGGTGACGGTGGCTCCCAGCGAAGGCCCGGCGGAACCGCCCGTGGCGGCACCAGCATCGGCACCGGCGTCAGTGCCGGCCGCGCAGGACAATTTGCCCCCGATGGCCAAGGACGAGCCGGCCGTTGCGACCGCCGAACCGGTCCTGCCGGCCCCCGAGCCCGCCGAATCACCGCCCCCGGCGGCGACCCCCGTGTTCCGGAGCCGCGCCGACCTCGGCAAACCCGCGCCAGCGCCGATTCCTGCGGTCATCCCGATCGTCCGGGCCCCCGACGATCCCGGGATCGATGACGAGGGTCCGAGCGATGAATTTACGGAACAAATCGGTACACCCAAGGCTCAGGCCGGCGGCTGGCGCGGATTCTGGTCCCGCTGGGGCGCGTGAGCCGCATTTCGAATCCGGCTTGTCCTTGCCAATTCGGGCCATGCCCGATATCAGGAGCGCGCGTATCGGGGCCGGCATCGCCTTGGCCCCGGCAGGGTTCGCCGCAATAGCTCAGTTGGTAGAGCACGTCATTCGTAATGACGGGGTCGGGGGTTCGAATCCCTCTTGCGGCACCAGCGCCTCAGGTTGTCCAGCCCGAAGAGATGGGTAACGCATCGTACCTAAGAGATGGGTGACAACCTCGTGCCGGCCGGGTGTGGGCAATGGGGCAGGCAGGGGCATGGCGAACGGAACGGGGTCCGCGGATCGGAGCGACTGGGTCCGGCTGCCCGGCCTCGTCATCCTTGCGGCGTTGATCACCGCCATCGTCGCCTCCAAATCGCTCGACGCGTCGCGGCTGCACAGCCGGTTGTCCGTTCCGCCGCTCTATGACGACGTCGCCTATTTCGGCGACGCGGTCATATGGATGAATGCCTTCGGAAGCCGCGGCGTCGCCGGCAGCGTCTGGGACTTGCTCCATCACCATGCGCCGTTTTCGACGCTGGTGGCGGCCACCGGTTTTTGGTCGTTTCCCGGAAGCTATCTCGGTCCTTATCTCGTTCATGCCGTGATCGTCTTCGGCTTCCTGCTCGGGATCATCTGGCTGGTTCGGCGACGGCCGGTCCTCGAGATCGCATCGTGTCTGATCGCAGCGGTGTGCGTGCCGGTGCTGTGGCACACGATCACGGAAGCGCGTCCCGATCTGCCCTCGGGACTTGCCATCGGTCTTGCCGCCGGTGCCATCGTCTACCGCGGCGTGCTCCGGCGCAGCGCCCGGTCGCTGGCTGGCCTCGGGGTCGCCTGTGCACTCGCCGCCTGCATCAAGCCGACGTCGTTCCCGGCTGCGCTCGCTCTGCTCGGCAGTGCGTTCGCGATCCGGCTGGTCGTCGATTGCATCCAGGCCGGCGGATTGCGCTTGTCGATCAGGACTGCGCTCGGCTCGCTCGTGTGGTTCGTGCTGCCGTTGATCGCGACCACGGCCGTGCTGATCGGACCCGCCTTGGTCGAGACCGTCACCTACATTCTCAACGTGTTCGTCGGCCAGCGCGACCTCTGGACGACGGGCGAAGGTTTCTGGCCCGGACTGCTACGCTTCTCCATCGGTGGAGAGGGACAGTTCGGCCTGCACTATTGGCTCGCCATCGGGTTGGCCTTGATGCTGCTGCGCTTCGTGCTCGCTGCGATCCAGGGCCGGGCTGCGGTGCTGGATGCCGTCGTTCTGCTCGCGACCGTGCTGATTGCCTATGCCATTCCGTCCGTTGCCGAGATCAAGACCTACTTTTTCGGCGCAATGTTCTACGGCGTGTTCATCGTCGCGATGGTCCTCAATGGCTGCGCCAGCATGGCGTCCATGGAATCGCTGCTCGCGGGCACAGCCCTTGCGACGGATATCCGTCGCCATCTGCTGACGGCGGGCCGGGTGCTTGCGCTCGCAATGGCGTTCGCGCTGTTCGTCAAGCACGTCGTGATTGGTCAGCTCAGCGTGGCGACGCCGCTGAGCGCGCAGCAGCAGGACAGCATCCGAGCATCGACCGAGCGTCTCTGGTCGCTTCTGCGCGACGTCAAACCGCCGCCCTCGGGGCCGCTTTACGTCGGCTTTTCGAGTCCCTACCCGGTCACGCCCGCGACCATTCAGTTGTATGCGGCGCAGGCGCGGATGAATCTCGTCGTCCGTGGCGAGATGCTGCATCGAACGGGAGCGGCCACCGCAGACGCGCTTCTGCAGTCGAACATCCTCGTCGTCTCGAGTTCGATCCAGCACACGCTGGTCGGACCGCGGGTCGGCGATGATCTCATCGCCCGCATGGACGCGGAAAAGGGCGTCTGCCTGCTCGACAGCATGAGCTTTCCGGATGTGACGCTGCGGGTCTATCGGCGGGCGTGTTGATCGCAGCCGGCCGGTTCGAAATTGCTCCGCGATTGTGTGAGGCCAATCACTTAACCCAGGACACCTTCCCCGTAATGTCCCGGGTACGCCAACACGGGGAGGTTTCACATGCGCAAGATCATTCTGGTTGCCGCCATGGTCCTGGCTTCTGCCTCTGCCCAGGCAGACGGCTCCCGCAGCCTGTCACTGTCCGCGGCGGGCGCTCAGGCCCCTGCTCCACAAACGACGCCGACCGCCGCCACGGCGCAGGTGAGCGAAGTCGCGCCAGCCGCGGAGGCGCCGAAATATTCCGATCGTCCGCCGGCAGTGTCGCTCTCTGCGCCGGCCGCCACGGTCACGCCGGCGGCTCCCGCGGTGACCACGCCCACGACCACCTCGGCGCCGGTCGCGACAACCAAGCCCGCCACCAAGAAAACGGCAAGGGCGGACCAGCCGAAGTCCAAGCGCTGGACCGAGCGCCGCATCATCAGCGAGCTGCACCGCCACGGCATCTATTGGTAAGCCGTTCGCCAAAAGCAAATGGCCGGGCAAAAAGCCCGGCCATGACGCTAGACTTTGGATCGGATCGCTGGCGTTTACTGCGACACCGTCTGCACCACGCTTCCGATCGGACGCGTGTTCGTGCTCGCGGTCGGCACCTTCATGTCCTTCATGATCGCTTCGTCATATTCCGGCAGCGTCTGCAGCGTCGTCTTGGCCTTCATCTGCACGACCTTGTAGCCGCCGGCCTTCAACCGCGCGAGCAGCGTCGGCAGGGCCAGTCCGGTATTCTTCTGGAAATCGTGCATCAGGATGATGCCCTTGCCGAGCTTGTCGAGCCGGGTCATCACCGTCTCGATGATCTTTTCCGGCGTCGCGCCCTTGCGGAAGTCGAAGGAGTCGACGTCGGTCGAGAACATCGCGACGTTGCGGGTGCCGAAATAGCCCACGATCGCCGGATTATGCTGGAGCTGCGGAAAGCGGAAGAACGGCGCGGGGTCGGCACCCAGCGCGAACCTCACCGCGCTGATGCCCTTTTCGACCTCGTCCTTGGCCATCTGCTCCGTCATCTTCTTGCCGTTCAGATTGACGTGCGACCAAGTATGCGTGCCAACCGTATGGCCCTGGGCCAGCACCTGGCGCAGGATCTCCGGATGATAGGTCGCATGCTTGCCGACCGAGAAGAACAGGCCCTTGGTGCATTCATCCGCCAGCGCCTTCAGCACATTCGGCGTGTTCACCGGCCAGGGACCGTCGTCGAAGGTCAGCACGACTTCCTTGTCGGTGAGGAAGTCGAATTGCTTGAAATGATCGAAGCCGAAGCCGGGGCCGCCGGTGGTGTCGATCTCGACCACGCGGGCGACGCCCAGCGCGTTCGGATTGGTGCAGGTCGATTTCTGCTGAACCGGCATGGCCGGGGCGGGCGCGGGTGCCTGAGCAACTGTCGTCGGCTTGGCCGCGATCGTTGCGGTGGTCTCGACGTCATCCCTGGCGGCGAGCTTCGCCGGTGCCGGCAATTGATCGGCGGCACGGGCGGCAATTGTCTTGGGAGCGGCCTGATCGGCGCGCGAGGAATAATAAAACCAACCGCCGGCGGCGATCACGACCGCCGCAACTACACTGGCCAACATCAGGCCCAACGCATTACGCATCGCTATTCTTTCCAATTACGCAACCAAACCGGCGGAATTTCCCGCGCGACGAGCCATTAATGCGAAGTAACAGTTAACGTGACACCAACACGACGGCGGTTGTGGAGGAATTTCAGGGCGGTGCGCCAAAGTGACCGACGTCACAGTCGGGGTGCGGCCCGTGACCATCATCACAGTGGAAACTGTTTTGCTGGAGCATCGTAGCTCCCATCAACAACGGGCACCGTTGCGACGGCGCCAATGGGAGCTTCAAATGACCAAATCTCCTGACACCAAGTCTCTTAACACCAAGTCCTTCTCTGCCAGTCTCCGCGACATCAGCCTGGCGCTCGGCCTTGCCGCCATTGTCTCGCTCGTCTCGACGACCTCGAGCTTCGCCTTCTCGGCCGAGGCGCAGCAGCAGTGCACCGGCGACGCCTTCCGCCTGTGCTCGTCGGAAATCCCCAACATCCCGAAGATCACGGCCTGTATGATGAAGCATCGCTCGGACCTGAGCGTCGGCTGCCGCGCGGTGATGGACAAGGATCTCGCCAAGGGCGCGTCGCGCAAGGTCGCTGACGCCCAGGACAAGCAGTAAGAGCACGCAACACCGTCATCGTTCCGTCGGTTAGCTCCCCTCGCGAATACGCCCCGGCGTCAAGCCGGGGCGACGCGGCGGCGTCATGCGGCCGCCAATAAAGCCGTTGCGGCTGAGGGATCGTCGCACTAGCTTCGCCCGCACATTCTTCCGGGTAAGAGGCATTACGCGATGACCAGATTTCTTTTCATTCTTCTCTTGCTGCTCGGCGCGTCGGTCGCATCCGCGCAGCAGCAGCCGGGCCACGATGCCTGCGCGCGCGATGTCACCCGCTTCTGCCGCGCCGTGATGAACAATGGCGATGGCGCTGTGCTCGCCTGCCTCAAGCAGAACCGCACCAAGCTGAGCAAAGGCTGCGACAAGGTGCTGACCGAGCACGGGCAGTAGTGATTCCCGTGGCCCGGATGGAGCGAAGAAACCTACGTGCTGCTCCCCGCCGCGGTCGCGACCACCGGCAGCACCTCGGCGCTCGCACGATCTGGCGTCTCATCCTTCCAGCGCACCGAGCCGAACGGACGCTCCAGCATGCGGCGGATCCGCACCGGCTCGGGACCGATATGGAAATCGATCGCCTGCTGATGCAGCGCGCGTTCGGACTGCGTCGAGCGGTTGCGCTGGCGCAGATAGTCGAACCAGGTCGGGCAATGATAGCGCTCGGTCCACAATTCGGGGTCGGCGATGTCGCGGGCGATCGACCAGCCATAGGCGCCGTTACGTTGCCGTGAGAGCTGCACGTCCTGCATCACGTTGTGGAACGCGCGCGCGTTCTCCTGTGACACGCGGTATTCGATCTCGACCACCAGAGGTCCGCTGCGCCCCGTCAGGGACAGTTTCACCTCGGGATCGGCCAGCACGTCGGCATCCTCGTTGCGGGCACCGACGCGCGGCATCGTCAGCCAGATCCCGAGCAGCGGCGAGATCAGCATCAGGCCGGCGGCGGTCAACAATGCGACCTCGACGCCGGCATAGTCGGTGAGATGGCCCCAGCCCCAAGCGCCGATGGCGATGCCGCCGGAGATCGAGGCCTGGAATGCCGCGAGCGAGCGACCGGCGACCCAGCGCGGCGCCGAGAGCTGCACGCCGATATTGAACAGCGCGATCGCGGCCATCCAGACCGCGCCGGCCAGCACCAGCGCAGTTGCCGTCAGCACCGGCTCCGTGCTCAGGGCAAGGGCAGCCATCGCGAACGCCATCGAGATGGTGCAGGCGCGGATCGCGGCCTCGCCGCTCATGCGCTTGCGCAATTCGTGGATGTTGAGCGCGCCGACCACGGCGCCCATGCCGAAGGCCCCCAGCATGATGCCGTAGGTCTGCGCACCGCCATGCAGGAGGTCGCGCGCGACCAGCGGCATCAGCGCCATGATGGCGCCGCCGATCAGGCCCATCACCAGCGTGCGCAACAGCACGATCTTGATCGGCGGCGAATTGGTGATGTAGCGGAAGCCGGAGACCATGGCGCGGTTGAGCTTTTCCCGCGGCAGGCGCGAGGGCTCGGTGTTGCGCCGCCACAGCAGCAGCACCACCAGCAGCGGCAGATAGAGGATCGCGTTGCAGGCAAACGCCGCTACCGCGCCGAGCGCCGCGACGATGACGCCACCGACTGCGGGCCCAAAACTGCGGGCGATGTTGTAGCTGATGCCGTTCAGCGCGACGGCCGAAGGCAGCGCATCGGGCGGCACCTGTTCGTTGACCGAAGACTGCCACGCCGGGCCGAACAGCGCGTTGCCGCTGCCCACCACGAAGCAGAAGGCGAGCAGCGTCTCCGGGCTGATGAGATTGAACCCGGCCAGCACCGTCAGCGCGGTTGCGCCGGTGAGTGCAATCATCAACGAGACCAGGGTGACGATGCGGCGGTCATACATGTCGGCGATGGCGCCGGCCGGCATCGAGATCAGCATGATCGGCAGCATCAAGGCGGTCTGCACCAGCGCCACCTTGTCCGCCGAGGCCGCCATCTGCGTCATCGCCCAGGCTGCACCCACGCCCTGGATCAGGAGGCCGAGATTGGAGAGCAGGCTGGCGAGCCAGATGCGCCGGAACACGGTGTACCGCAGAGGCGCGGTGATGCCGTCGGCGGCGATTCTCTGGCGGTTCGTCTGCTCGGTCATATCCCCTTCCAAACGTGCTGGCAGAATGGTCTTGGAGTGATCTTGGGCGATTCCGGCAAATTCAGTGATGCCTGCGAAAGTCCTTCGCTGTCCAGTGGTTAGGCCGCTATAAGCGGTGCAAAGAGTTGGGTTGCCGGGAGGAACATATGAAGCTGTCGCGACGGACGATCCTGCAGGGGGCAGGCAGCTTGCCTTTCGCAGTTGCGAGCTTGCGGACGGGCGCATGGGCCCAGACCGCGCCCGCCGCGGCGCCTGGCACCGAGGTGCCGCCGATCCTGTTCGTCCACGGCAATGGCGACTACGACGCGCTCTGGATGACGACCTTGTGGCGGATGGAGTCCAACGGCATCGCGCGCGATCGCATGATGGCGATCAACTTCACCGATCCCAATGCGCGCAGCGACGACACGGTCGAGCAGGCGAACCGTTCCTCGACCGAGGACCAGCGCCGCGAGCTCGCCGCTGCCATTGCCGAGTTGAAGCGCCGCACGGGCGCCTCGCGCGTGGCGCTGGTCGGCAGCTCGCGCGGCGGCTATGCGATCCGCAATGTCATCAAGAACGGTGGTGCCGGCGATGTCAGCCATGCCGTCCTGTGCGGCACACCCAATCACGGCGTGTTCGCGACCGACGACCAGCCCAACAACGAGTTCAACGGCCGTGGCGTATTCCTGCGCGGCCTGAACGAGGGCGAGAGCGAGGTGACGCCGGGTGTCGCCTTCCTCACCTTGCGCAGCGACGGCATGGACAAATACGCCCAGGCCGACGGTCGCTTTATCGGCAAGCCGGGCACGCCGACCGGCGTCACCAATGAAGGGCCGGAGCTGAAGGGCGCCACCAATCTCGTGCTCGGCGCACTCGATCATCGCGAAGTGGCGTTCCATCCGCGCGCCTTCCGCGAGATCTACAAATTCATCGCGGGACGCGAGCCCGCGCGAATTGCGATCGTCCCGGAGCCAAGCGTTCGGCTCAGCGGCCTCATCACCGGGACGCCCGGCGGCGTGCCGACCAATCGCCCGGTGGCGGGCGCAACCGTCGATGTCTTCCGCGTCGACCCTGAAACCGGAGAGCGCAAGGGCGGTGCGCTGCACAGCGCGAAGACCGGCGCCGACGGCCGCTGGGGGCCGGCGCAGGTCGATCCCGCTTGGTCGCTCGAATTCGTCCTGGCATCGCCCGAGATGCCGACGACGCATATCTACCGCTCGCCGTTCCCACGCTCATCCGACGTCGTGCATTTGCGCGCCGCGCGCCCGCTGGGGCCGGCCGACAAGGACGCAGGAGCTGTCGTGATCATGTCGCGGCCGAGGGGCTATTTCGGCCTGCCGCGGGACGTGGTGCTGTTCGACGGCAAGGAGCCGGCCGACGTCAAGCCGGGCGTGCCCACGGATGCGGCAGCAACCCTGCGGCTTCCCGCCAGCGAGGTTGGGCGTAACATCGTGGCCGAGTTCGGCGAAGAACGAATTGTGGCGCGCGCCTGGCCGGCCCAGGAGAACAGGATTGCGGTCGCCGAGCTGACTTATTAGCTATTTTGCCTGCGTCACATCTCTCGGGAGAGAGCCATGAATATCGCCAGCGTGCGTAGGCCCATCATCCCCCCGGCTCCCCCGCGTGCGCCCGACGACATGTCGTTCTTCGGCCGGCTTGCCGTGATCCGGCGCAACATGATCGCGACGTGGGGGCAGCCTGCTTACGAGGAAGAGGTCATCAAGGGTCGCTTCTTCCTTCGCAACAGCTTCATCCTGAATCAGCCGGATGCGATCCGGCACGTCCTGCTCAACAATTACGAGAACTATACGCGCACGCCGGCGGGCATCCGCATGCTGCGCCCGGTGCTCGGCGACGGGCTTCTGATCGCGGAAGGACACTCCTGGACGTTCCAGCGCCGGACGCTCGCGCCGGCCTTCACGCCGCGCGCCACCGCCAACCTCGTGCCGCACATGACGGCGGTGCTCGACGAGACCATCGCGAAGCTCGATACGCAGACGGGCGCGCCGGTCGATCTGCGCGAAATCATGCAGCGCATGACGCTGGAGATCGCGGGGCGCACGATGTTCTCGTTCGGCATGGACCGGCATGGCGCGACCCTGCGCAATTTCATTATGGAGTATGCGTCCCGGCTGGGACGGCCCTACTTCCTCGACATGCTGCTGCCGGTGTCGTGGCCGAGCCCGATGGATTTTGCCCGCGCCCGTTTCCGCAAGCGCTGGACCGAGTTCGTCGCGATGCTGATCGCCGAGCGGCGCGCTGCCGGCAAGAAGGACGGCGCGCCGCCGCGCGATCTGTTCGATCTCATGGACGCGGCGCGCGATCCGGAAACCGGCAAGGGCTTTTCCGACGAGCAGCTCGTCGACGAGGTCGCGACCATGATCTTGGCGGGTCACGAGACCACCGCAACGGCGTTGTTCTGGGCGCTATATTTGCTCGCGCTCGATCCGGAGACGCAGGAAGAGGTGGCGTCCGAGACAAGCGGCGAGCATCTCGACAGCATGGCCGACATCGATCGTCAGAAATTCACCCGCGCGGTGATCGACGAGACCATGCGGCTCTATCCTCCCGCCTTCCTGGTCGCGCGCGCCGCACGCGAAAAGGACAATGCGGCAGGCGTCGAGATCAGCAAGGGTGACATCATCATGATCGCGCCCTGGCTTCTGCACCGGCACGAGAAGCTGTGGGATCAGCCGAACGCGTTCATTCCAAAGCGCTTCATGTCGACGGAGGCGCCCGATCGCTTCGCCTATCTGCCGTTCGGCGCAGGTCCGCGCGTCTGCATTGGCGCGCCGTTTGCGCAAGCCGAATCCGTGCTGGCGCTGGCTCGGCTGATCGGCGCGTTCCGTGTCGAGCTCGCCGATCAGGCGAATCCCGTGATCCCGCTCGGCGTCGTCACGACCCAGCCGGACCACTCACCTATGTTCCGTATCACCCGTCGGTGACAGGCGATTGCCTGGCCGATGGCGTGATTCAACCAGCAGAGTCCCGCCATGAGCGACATCCAGGCCCAGTTCTCCGTTCTGAAGCAGACCGCTGACACGAAGGTGGTCGATGCGATTGCGCGTCTGATCGAGGACGGCGAAGATCACGAGCTCAACCGCGTCAATGTCCTCGATTTCGCCTCGCAACATGCCGTCGACGAAGAGCACGCGATCTCGGCCTTCCTGCACGCGGCGCGGCTCGGGTTGTTCGATCTCGGCTGGAACGTGCTGTGTCCGGGCTGCGGCGGCGTGCTCGGCGCGCACACGACGTTGAAGGCGCTCAAGCCCGACGACTATCACTGCGCGCTCTGCGCTTGCGGCTACAAGGCCTCCGTCGACGATCAGGTCGAGGTCTCCTTCACCGTGAATCCGCGCGTGCGGCGCATCGCGGCGCACGACCCCGACACGCTGCCGGTGTGGGAGTATTTCAAGCAGGTGTTCTGGAGCTCCGGAGTCGACTTCAACAAGGACTCATTCGCGACGCTGGCGAACGAGGTGACGCTGGATACGATGGAGTTGCCGGCCGGCGAGAAGGCGACCATGTCGCTGCAGCTGCCTGGTGACTTCGTCATCATCTTCGAGCCGGTCACGCACGCCGCCCATTTCATCGACGTCCAGGGCGAGCCGACCAGGGATCGCCAGCAGCTCGCCATCATGTACAACAAGGTGCAGGCCCCGACGGGCACCACGACCATGCGGCCGGGTCCGCTGCGGCTGTCGCTGGAGAACCAGGCCGGCGTGCGCGTGCTGCCGTCGGTGTTCATCGCGGCCGAGGCGCTCCATCATCTAATCGGCAAGCGCAAGCCGTTCCTCACCGCCAAGCGGATGCTGTCGAACCAGACCTTTCGGGATGTGTTCAAGGCGGACAATCTCAGTCTCGACCAGCGGCTCCAGATCACGTCGCTGACCTTCCTGTTCACCGATCTGAAGGGCTCGACGGCGCTCTACGAGCGCGTCGGCGACCTCGCCGCCTTCGATCTGGTGCGCGCGCATTTCCATGCGCTGCTCGAGATCATCTCCTCCGAGAAGGGCGCGGTGGTGAAGACGATCGGCGATGCCGTGATGGCGACCTTCGTCCGCCCCGAGCATGCCATCGTCGCGGGCCTGCGGATGCGTGCGGCGATGGACCAGCTCAACAAGCGGCGCGGCACTGATGATCTCATCGTCAAGATCGGCATCCATGAAGGTCCCTGCCTCGCGGTGATGCTCAACGAGCGGCAGGATTATTTTGGCCAAACGGTCAACATCGCCGCCCGCGTGCAGAGCCTGTCGACCGCGCAGGAGATCCACATCACCGGCCCGGTGCTCGATGCGCCCGCAGTTGCGGAGGTGCTGGAGCAGCGCGCGATCAAGCCGATCCAGAAACAGGCGGCGCTGCGCGGCATCGCCGACAAGATGGTGGTGTACGAGATCCCGTGAGCCTCAGGCGGTCATTCCGGGGCGATGCGCAGCATCGAACCCGGAATCTCGAGAGTTCGTGCTCTGCGCGCACACGGAATGACCGTGAACAGATTGCCGAAACGTAATGCAGCGCGCGGAACTGACGCACGTTGCGCCGGTTGAGTTTCCTGCTCATATAATGCTGGTAACGGCCGCGCCTCGCGGCTGTATCGATTTCGGTAGGATCTTATGCTCGACGGCCTGCGCCAGTTCATCGCCGACATTGTCGCCCCCAATGACCAGAACCGCACGTTCGGCGACAGCGATTATCGGTTGGCGGCCACCGCGCTGCTGGTCCACGTAATCTCGCTCGACGGCCAGCCGAGCGCGGCCGAGCAGCGCAAGCTGCACAGCCTGATCGAAAGCCATTTTAAGCTCGATCGCGGCACTGCGGATCGTCTGATTGCGGACGCCACCCAGGTCGAGGGCGAGGCGGTGGACCTCTATCACTTCACCAGCGTCATCATGCGCTCGCTCGACGAGGAGGGCCGCAAGCGCATCGTCCGGATGATGTGGGAGCTGGTCTATGCCGACGGCCAGGTCTCCGAATTCGAAGACAACGTCGTCTGGCGCGCCTCCGACCTGCTCGGGATTTCCCAGCGCGACCGGATCGACCTGAAGCATACGGTGGCCGAGCGCGCCGGTGGTCAGGTGACGGACAGCGCCGTCGGCGGCTGATCCGCGCAAACCGGCGGATGGCCGGTTGTGCGGATCACATGACGAAACTTTAATGTAGCTGCCGGCCGTCCGGCTCCGGATTCGTCCGTAAAAACCCGGCTTTCCTGCTCCTCCTGACGCCCGCTCAGGCGGCCATGCGGCCGACGCCGCTTGCCTGTCGCGCACGGCTTATGCTCTCGTTCCGTCATTGCGGGGCCAAAAACTTCAATTCAAGAGACTTCGATCGTGGCTGAGCGGGTAACGTTGATCACCGGTGCTTCGGCGGGCATAGGTGCGGAGCTGGCGCGCGTGTTTGCCGCCAATGGACATCGCCTCGCATTGACGGCGCGGCGCGCGGATCGATTGGAGGCGCTCGCGAACGAGCTCGCCGCCAAAGGCGGCAAGAAGCCGATCGTGATCGCCTGCGATCTCCAGGACCTGGACGCCGGCGAGACGATCGCGGCGGCGCTGGCCGCTGAAGGCGTAGAGCTCGACCACCTCGTCAACAATGCTGGTTTCGGCGTGTTCGGCGACGCCATCGAGCGCGATCGCGACGAGCAGATCGGGATTGTCGATGTCAACGTGCGGGCTCTGACCGATTTGTCGCTGCGCTTCGCCGATCAACTCATCAGGAACAAGGGCGGTCTTCTCAATGTCGGCTCGGTCGCGGGCTTCCTGCCCGGCCCCGGCATGGCCGTCTATTACGCGTCCAAGGCCTACGTGATTTCCTTCACCGAAGCGCTGCGGGCCGAGCTCGCGCCGCGCGGCGTTCGGGTCACCGTGCTTTGCCCGGGTCCCGTGCCCACCGAATTCCAGGCGCGCGCCGGCGTCGGCTCCGGACATGATACGGCCCTTCTCAATGTTTCAGCCGCCGATGTCGCGCAGGAGGCCTATCGTGGCCTGATGGCCAACAAACGGGCAGTGCTGCCTGGTCTGGGCATCAAGATTGTGCCATTTGCCCTGCGCTTCTTCCCGCGGGGCTTCATCCTGGCCGCCACCAGCCGATTCCAGAGGCAGAGGCATTAGATCTCGAGCTCCCGTATTGGCCCGGAGCTTGCTTCGGTTTCGTTGTGTGCGCGAACTCACACGAAATTAACGATCGCTTAGTTATGCTGGCGGTCTGAACCGATAGCATTCGCAAAGGCCATGTCGTTCCGGACGGACAGGTTTGGTAGCGCAGAGGTGGTGCCCTTCCCGAGGAGGACGCCAGGCGCCGTCGCCTCCGAAACCCAATTGCCGGTTCTGATCATCCTGCACCAGGAATCCTCGACGCCGGGCCGTGTCGGCAATGCGCTGCGTGCGCTTGGCCATCGTCTCGACATCCGCCGTCCCCGCTTCGGCGATCCCCTGCCCGAGACGCTCGATCAGCATGCCGGCGCCGTGGTCTTTGGCGGTCCGATGAGCGCCAATGATTCCGACGACTATATTCGCCGCGAGATCGACTGGATCGAAATTCCGCTCCGCGAGCAGCGGCCGTTCCTCGGCATCTGCCTTGGTGCCCAGATGCTGGCGATGCAGCTCGGCGCCCGCGTTGCGCCGCATGCCGATGCGCTGACCCAGATCGGCTACTACCCGATCCGGCCCACAGCCGCGGGCCACGCGCTCTGCCCGGCCTGGCCGGCCCAGGTCTATCACTGGCATCGCGAGGGATTCGAGCTGCCTGTCGGCGCCGAGCTGCTCGCAGAAGGCGACGATTTTCCGGTGCAGGCGTTCCGCGCCGGCAATGCCTTCGGCGTGCAGTTTCATCCTGACGTGACCTACGCGATGATGCATCGCTGGACCACGCGCGGCTATGACGGCTTCAGTGCGCCCGGTGCGCGGCAGCGACATCATCATTTCGCCGATCGTGCCGTATACGATGTCGCAGAGCGTGCCTGGCTCGACCATTTCATCGACGGCTGGCTGACGCGCCGGCCGGTGCTGGCGCAAGCCGCCGAGTAATCGCGTGCTCGCGCAGGTTCTCGCAGGTTCTTGGCGCAGGTCCTTGGCGCAAGCCTCTGCCTCTTTCCTGGATATGCTAGGCTCACCGCCAACGAGCGCGCGAACGCGCCGGAAAGCAAAGGGAGAGCGTCATGGCCTACGAGCACATTCTCTATGAGGTGAGCGACAAGATCGCGACCATCACGCTCAACCGTCCCGATCGCATGAATGCGTGGACGCCGACCATGGAGCGCGACGTGCGCCATGCGATGGAAGCGTCAAACGCCGATGACGATGTCCGCGTCATCGTGCTGACCGGCGCGGGCCGCGCCTTCTGCGCCGGCGCCGACATGGATGCGCTGAAGGGGCTCGACCCCGATGACGTCCGGCGCGCGTCGAACCTGCCGCCGTTCGACATGAACCGGCGTCCGGACTGGCAGACGCGCTACGGGTTCTATCCGTCGATCAAGAAGCCTGTGATCGCCATGCTCAACGGCGCCACGGCCGGCATTGGGCTGGTGCACGCGCTCTATTGCGACCTGCGCTTTGCCGCCGACAACACGGTGTTCACGACGGCCTTCGCGCGGCGCGGCCTGATTGCCGAGCACGGCATCAGCTGGATGCTGCCGCGCATCGTCGGCCACGCCAACGCGATGGATCTGCTGCTCTCGGCGAGGCGCGTGCCGAGCGACGAGGCGTTGCGGATCGGCCTGGTGAACCGGCTCTGCCCGCCTGACAAGCTCCGCGAGGAGACCTATGCCTATGCGCGCGATCTCGCCGATTTCGTCTCGCCGAGCGCGATGGCCGTGATCAAGCGCCAGCTCTACGAGGTGCCGTTCCAGACGCTGGCGGAGGCAACGATCGAAGCCAACCGGGAGATGATGGTGGCGCTCGCCGGCAGCGATTTCCGGGAAGGCGTGGCGAGCTTCATGGAGAAGCGGCCGCCGAGGTTTACGGGGAGGTAGGGGGATTTCGGAGGGCGCCTTCGCCCTGCGGGCTTCGGCGAGGCAGCCTTCGCTCACTTCGCTGCGAGAGACTTCCCAAGGCTTGCCTAGCCGTAGCTCGCGAAGCGAGCGAAGGCTGGTGGAGCCAGGCGGGATCGAACCGCCGACCTCGTCATTGCGAACGACGCGCTCTCCCAGCTGAGCTATGGCCCCTTTGTTGGCCGCTCTGGTAAACGCGACCGACAACCGGGCGCCATTTAAGTCCCCGCCAAGGTCAAGTCAAGGACGGGTGTCACCCGGTTTTAGCCATTCGGGGCGCGGACTTCCCTTGTTTGGGCGGGGGGGAACCGATATCTAGCAAAAGGCGTCAATCCCGACCGCAGCCAACGTTTTCAAAAGCCAGAGGCTTCAAAAGCCATGCGTGCCGTTCTCGACATCGTCATCATCGTGCTCGACCTCTACGTCTGGCTGCTGATCGCCTCCGCGATCCTGTCCTGGCTGATCGCCTTCAACGTCGTGAACACGCGCAACCAGTTCGTGTCGGCGGTCGCGGAGTTCCTGTACCGGATCACCGAGCCGGTGCTGGCGCCGATTCGCAACTTCCTGCCCAGTCTCGGCGGTCTCGACATCTCGCCGATCATCCTGATCCTGCTCATCATGTTCATCGAGCGGGTGATCCTGTACTACATCTACCCGAACGTGATCTGAGCGGGCTGTAGCCCTTGGTTGCGAACGAAGCTTGTAAGGAACCCTGGCGTTACTCGGCCGCAGGAATCAGCATCGCGCTGCGGGTGACGCCGCGCGGCGGTCGCGACGGCATCGACGGAATCGAGCGGCTGGCCGACGGCCGCAGCGTGCTCAAGGTGCGGGTGCGCGCCATCGCCGATGGCGGCGAGGCCAACAAGGCCGTTTTGGTCCTGCTGGCGAAATCGCTGGGCGTCCCCAAGGCCGGCGTAAAGCTCCTGTCCGGAGCTACCTCGCGGCTGAAGCAGATCGCGGTCGACGGCGATCCGGCACGGCTCGGCGAAGCCCTGCGCCAGCTCGTCTCGGCCCAATCGAAAGACTGAGGGAACTGACATGACCGCCAAGATTATCGATGGAAAAGTCATCGCCGCGGAACTTCGGGCCCGCGTCGCCGACGAGGTCGCCCGCGTCAGGCGCGAGCACAATCTGGTGCCGGGACTGGCGGTCGTGCTGGTCGGCAGCGACCCCGCCAGCGAGGTTTATGTCCGCTCCAAGCACACCCAGACCCAGGCCGCTGGCATGGCCTCGTTCGAGCACAAGCTGCCGGCCGACGTCTCGCAGGCGGAGCTTCTGGCGCTGGTCGCAAAGCTCAACCGCGATCCGGCCGTGCACGGCATTCTGGTGCAACTGCCGCTGCCGAAGGGGCTGAACACCGAAGCGGTCGTCAACGCCATCGACCCTGCCAAGGACGTCGACGGGCTGCATCCGAACAATGCCGGCCGGCTCGCCGGTGGTTTCGAAGCGCTGTCGCCCTGCACGCCGCTCGGCTGCATCATCCTGACCAAGAGCGTGCACGCCTCGCTGGAAGGCATGAACGCCATCGTCATCGGCCGCTCCAATCTGGTCGGCCGCCCGCTGGTGCAATTGCTGCTGAACGAGAACGCCACGGTGACGATCGCGCATTCGCGCTCGCGCGACCTGCCCGGCCTCGTGAAGCAGGCCGATCTCGTCTATGCCGCGGTCGGAAGACCTGAGATGGTGCGCGGCGACTGGCTCAAGCCGGGTGCGACCGTGATCGACGTTGGCATCAACCGCATACCCAAAGAAGACGGCAAGACGCGCCTCGTCGGCGACGTCGCCTATCAGGAAGCGCTTGGGGTTGCTGGCGCGATTACGCCGGTGCCGGGCGGCGTCGGTCAGATGACGGTGGCGTGCCTGCTGGTCAACACGCTGCGCGCGGCCTGTGCGATCGCCGAGCTACCGAAGCCGGCGGTGTAGCCAAACTCTCGTGCCCCGGACGCAGCGCAGCGTGAAACGATGCGCTGCAGAGCCGGGGCCTAACGGCAGCATGGGTCCCGGCCCTGCGACGCGTCACACCGGACGATGCTACGCATCGCCGGGACATGCCGCATCGCGTCCGGGACACCAAAGCTCAGCCCTTCTTCTTCTTCTCGCGATCCATGCCTTCGAGGATCAGCTTGTGCGCGTCCTCCGGACCGCCCCAGCGCAGGATCTTGACCCATTTGCCCTTCTCGAGATCCTTGTAGTGCTCGAAGAAGTGCTGGATCTGCTGCAGCGTGATGTCGGGCAGGTCGGAGTACGACTTCACCTTGTCGTAGCGCTGCGTCAGCTTCGACGACGGCACCGCCAGAATCTTCTCGTCGCCGCCGGCTTCGTCTTCCATGAACAGCACGCCGACCGGGCGCACGCTCATGACGGCGCCGGGAATGATAGCGCGGGTGTTGATGATCAGGACGTCGCAGGGGTCGCCGTCATCCGACAAGGTGTGCGGGATGAAGCCGTAGTTACCGGGGTAACGCATCGGCGTGTAGAGGAAGCGGTCGACCACCAGCGTGCCGGCCTCCTTGTCCATCTCGTATTTGATCGGTTCGCCGCCCACGGGGACTTCGATGAGGACGTTGACTTCGTGAGGTACGTTCTTCCCGATCGAGATCGCATCGATACGCATTCAAGGCTCCGTTATTGCCGAGGATAAATCGCGCCCGGCAGCGATTTGGCGCTGTCATACGCGGGCTTGGCCCGCTGATCCATCGCGTTTTTGTGAAATAATGAATCCGGAAATCACCGGCTCAAAGGCAACGGTATCGACGGAAGGGAAACGCTGCCGCTGAGCTTTCAGCAGCTCAATTGGTCCAAGCGAAGGCAACCTTGTCGAGCGACTTCGGCCCGAACCGCTCCGAGGAGCGGGCCACCATACGGCCCCCCAGCGCCCGGTAGAACTCGGTCGCCGGGTCGTTGTCCGAGAGCGCCCAGACCACCATGCTCTTCAGCCCGCTCTGCATCAGGTCGCGGCGGGCGGAGGCGAACAGGCGGCGGCCGAAGCCGAGGCCCTGGAATTCGGGGCGCAGGTACAGCTCGTAGATCTCGCCGTCGAAATGCAGGCTGCGGGCGCGGTTGCGGCCGTAATTTGCGTAGCCCGCGATCTTGTCGCCGAACACCAGCACGCTGACGCGGCTGCCCTTGCGGATCGCGCTGTCCCACCATTGCGGGCCGCGGCGGTTGATGAGCTTTTCCAGCTCGGCGCCGGGAATGATGCCCTGATAGGCGGAGCGCCAGGCTTCGTCATGAGTAGACGCCACCGCAGTTGCATCTGCAGCTTTGGCCGGCCGGACCTCGATCAGGGTTGTGCTCATGGGCGCAATCAAACCAAGTCGCCGCGCCGGCGGCAAGACCTATCGTTAATTATCGGTTAACGTGTGGATTTTGTGCATCAGTATCTGAACCATGTTGTACCGAAAAAAGACAGGACGCCGACTCGAATGGCACCGGCGTGCCGTGTGTCGGTGCAAAACTCCCTCTGCGGCAACGAATGAAGGGCGAGGGCCACGCAGAAAGTCCGCCCATAGTGATTCGTTCCTACTAGTGTGGCTGTCGCTGTTCGTGCTCGCCCTCGGCCATTCATGCGGCTTCTCAACATCTTCGCGCTTATGACTCTGCTGGCCTTGCTGACTGCGCCGCCTCTGTGCGCTCAGGTCACGTTTGGCCCATCGGGCGAGGAGGGCGAACCGTTTCGCCGACAAGAGTGGCGGGTGCCGTCGCCGGATACCGACATTGCTGCGCGTGCCCTGCTGTTTCGCCCTGCCGGGGCAGGTCCGTTCCGGCTGGCGGTCGTCGCACACGCCTCGACGCAGAATGGCTTGCGTCGAGCGCAAATGCCGCAGCCGGAATATCGTGCGCTCGCCGCCTATCTCGTCGGGCACGGTTTTGCCGTGCTGGTGCCGGAGCGGCTGGGCCATGGCGCGACCGGCGGCCGCTATGTCGAGGACCAGGGCGGATGTGACGAGGCGGACTATGCGCGTTCGGGCCGTGCAACGGCCGAGGAAATCCGGCTCGCGATGGAGTTCTTGCGAAAGCAGGATTTTATCCGCAGGGACGCCGCCATCGTGATCGGCCATTCCGCCGGCGGCTGGGGGGCGCTGGCGCT